>NZ_LWGA01000897.1:0-3620 GCF_001635235.1 Oleiphilus sp. HI0117
TCAGGCAATGCTTTTGGCGAAGCAGGCTGCCGTGTAGTTATTGAAGAATTTCTTGATGGCGAAGAAGCCAGCTTCATCGTTATTGCAGATGGTAAGAATATTCTACCGATGGCAACCAGCCAGGACCATAAGCGCGTTGGCAACGGCGACACTGGCCCAAATACTGGTGGAATGGGTGCCTATTCACCGGCTCCAGTTGTAACCCAGGAGATCCATGATCGCATCATGTCTGAAGTCATTATCCCAACCGTCGAAGGTATGGCGAAGGAAGGCAATGACTATACAGGCTTCCTCTATGCAGGTTTAATGATTTCAAAAGATGGCCAACCAAAAGTCATCGAATATAACTGCCGTTTCGGCGACCCTGAAACACAACCTATTATGATGCGCCTGCAATCTGATCTAATTACTCTATGCAATGCGGCATTGGATAAGACTCTCGATAAAACAACAACAGACTGGGATTCTCGCGCAGCAGTTGGCGTTGTCTTGGCCGCTGGTGGCTACCCAGGAAGCTACGACAAAGGCCTCATCATTAAAGGCCTAAAGCAAGGCGAGTCTGATGTTGCAAAAGTATTTCATGCAGGCACCAAACTCGATGGCGAGCAAGTAGCAACGTCTGGTGGCAGAGTATTATGCGCTACAGCTCTGGGCAACAATGTGACTGAAGCTCAGCAAAAGGCCTATCAGCTTGCACAAAATATCAGCTGGGAAGGTATGTTCTATCGAGATGACATTGCCTACCGAGCCATTGCCCGAGAGCAGCAGTCTTAAGGCAGCCAAACCCTGTAAACTAATCTGTCTGGGTGACCTATGAACTATAGCGACATAGAGAAATTCGCAAAAGAGCTAGCAATCAAAGCTGGCTCGATGATTAAGTCGGAACGAGCAAAAGGCTCACTCAGTCAGAATTACAAAGATCAACATGAGCTAGTAACATCTGCAGACATTGCAGCAGACAAACTAATCATCGAAGCTATTCAAGAAAAATTCCCTCACCACCGTATCATGTCTGAAGAGACATATACCGATACGAGCCAAGGCAAAGACCTAGCTGAACCCATCTGGATTATTGACCCCATTGACGGCACCGTTAATTATGCTCACGGCCACTTTATGGTCGCCGTCTCTATCGCATTCGCGTGTGAAGGTGAGGTACAAGTGGGAATTGTCTACAATCCGTTTCTGGACGAGTGCTATTCCGCTATTTTGGGGCAAGGCTCTTATTTGAATCAGAACAAGCTATCCGTCAGCAACCAAGACAATTTACGGAAAGCCCTGATTGCCACGGGTTTCCCTTACGATAAAAGCACCGTACCTGAAATCATGCGCCGAACAGAAAAGGTGCTGATGAAATGCCAAGACATTCGCCGCCTAGGCTCTGCTGCAATGGATATCTGCTGGGTTGCAAATGGCCGCCTTGACGGCTATTTTGAGTCACTGAGCCCCTGGGACTTCGCTGCAGCCAGACTGATTGCCCTTGAAGCCGGTGCACGCTGCGGCCACTTCACCCCAGTACCTGAAGGTATTCCTGCCTGCATCTACAACAACAACCTTCTCATTAGCACGCCAGCAATCTATGACGCTCTAGACGAAATTCTGGATTAGAGCTCGCTGAATCCAAGGCAAAAAAAAGGAGCCAAAATGGCTCCTAAAAAGTCCTTATAACAACTAGGGATTGGAAAGTGATGATTGGAGAGGCTCCGCGCAACTAAGTCACTTCCCCTTGCGCTGATAACTTAAGCCTAGCCAAGTTAAGCAATAATTCCTGTGCATCTTTCATTTCAACACCTTTTAACACCTAGCGTTACAGGCATCACGCCCTCTGTTACAAAACCAGGAACAGACACTTTGATAAACAAGAAAATATAAACATTAATTTATTCAACAAAACCAATGATTTATGTTGCAAAGCTATAATTTAGATTATATTATCCACTTAATGCACTGTTACATATAATTAAAGATAAACCTTAATATAGGCATGTCGCTGGGCGGTTTATATAGATCAGTGCAGAAAACAATAGAAACAAGCAACACAAAATCTCCTAAACCCTTAAAAATAAAAGGAAATTGGAGATATAGCAGAAAGATAGATAGGTACCATTATGTCACAAGAAGCCATTGCACTCCCTGAATGCAGCAGCGAATCCCCCAGAGTTGTAAGAGAAACTGTACGCCAACAACTAAGCAGTGATATTGAAGAATTTCTAAAAAGAGGTGGTAACGTAGAACGCGTTGATAATAACGTACGAGCTGACCCGCCAAAGAAGCCGACCATGAATTATGGCTCAGCACCAATCTAAGCCAGTACTACGTTAAAAGCGATAGCAGTACCGCTTAGCTTCTTCTTTCTTCCATCGCTCTCGGTAACTTTTTCATCTAAGAATATTACCGAGAGTGATAAAAGTGAATTTAAATTCACCCTATTCGCTATTTTCCTGTAAAAAGACCTGATTATTTCTAAAAAGACATTGCAGATTTCGAAATCTATGCGACAATTCGCACTCACTTTGAGACCTGCCACACACTATTACCGTCTCAAGGCACTCGCTTTTTTGTAGTCATGCACCTAAATGGATTCAGGTACAGGAGAATTGGGATTTAATGGACGCCTTTACTTTAATAATAAGCTTGACGCTTGCCGTCGCCGGTTCCTTTTTATATCGAGACTATTCACGTTTTCTCCGTGGCGCATACGCTAAATACGGAAAAGTAGTGTCAATCCATCAAGTATTCTCTAGCCTTACTTCTCATGCCGACAATAGTACTAGCCAAACCTACGTTAAAAATGGTTTTTACCCTGTCATTGAGTACCCGCATGAAGGAGGCCCGGTTCGCTTTACCGCAATTGACCACTTAGCCTCAGGCAACTTCCACGTTGGCGACAAAGTAAAACTTCGTATTCTCAAAACTCGCCGCAAACACTCACGTACTTGCAAAACTTTTATTGCACTGATATCAATGATTAGCTTGCTAAGCCTAGGCATGATAGGTGCTGCAATAACCAGCAGCATCTATATTTCATTTGGGCAGGTTCTACTTGCCTCAATGGTAATTGCTGCAAGTTTATCAATTATGGTTTTATATCAGCGCGACCAAGACCAGCATTACATTCACGAACTGAGCCATACTAAAAGCGGCCGAGCACAACTATGCATACCTGAACCCGCTGCTTTTAGGCACTGGAAGTCTGCGCTACAAGACCCTGTTCAACGAATAAAAATTCGCGGTTCACAATTATGCGGCGCGACCTGCATAGGCTCCGCACTTGTTATGCTAAGCATCGCTTTAATCCCAAGCATTCAATTATTACTTAAGCTAAGCATATAAGCGTACCTAGATCTCGAGTTCCCTGTATTTAGCGAAAAGCAAAATACTTCCAAAAATCCAGCCCCAGTTGACTTGCGTTATAGCCTTTCCTTCGGCATACCTGCTAATCTTAAGCACATAATATTTTTGATGATTGCCGGAGATAAAAAGTGTTTTCACCCAGCCAACGACAATTCCCTAACAGCCGACTCCGTCGCATGCGCTTTCAAGACTTTTCCCGTCGCTTGATGCAGGAAAATACACTAACAGCCAATGACCTGATTTACCCCATGTTTATTCTTGAAGGT
>NZ_LWGA01000898.1:0-5619 GCF_001635235.1 Oleiphilus sp. HI0117
AATCCATAAACAAAGCCCCGCGGCTAAGGCCGCCAGCAATACGCCTGAAGACAAGAGCAGCATTAGCCAAAATCGTAGCACAAAAAAAGAACACGGCCCTGTCACCAGCATCGATGTAAAAGCTTATCTTGCTGCCCAAGCAGAAACAGTCAAGAAAGAAGAAAAGAAAGCAGAAGTCGTCGAATTGCGAAAGTCTGATTCAACCAAAGACTTTGACGATATGAAAGCGGTCATGATGAATATCGAGATGAAGCGTCGGCAAAACCGCGCAGGTAGCAGCACTAAAACGAGTGCGCCGAAAACCAAAACATCCACTGCAAGCAAAACTAGCAATACCAGATTAAAGACCAACAAAGCTAAAACCAGCCCAGCTAAAGACAAACTACCAGAAGGACGTGTTGGCTCAGCTGCCAAGGAAAAGCGAATTAAAGAAGCCATCGCCAAAGAGAAAATGGAACGCGAAGCTGCACAGGCTGCCAAAGCGGCTGCAGAAGCAAAAGAAATGGCAGAAATTATGGCCAGACTTGACCAGCGTACGAAGGAAAAAGAAAGCCTACGTCGTAGGCGCTAGAAGCTGAGGCTCATCTCTTAAATGTTCAAACCTTTCAGGCTCAAAAGCGCTTAGGCGCGACGAACACCTGAAAGGCAAAAGCTCAATATTTCTTCAATCCATTCTTCGGGCTTGAATTCGCCAGGCGTTTGTTGGGCACTGGCGATAGAGCCAAGTAATGTTTCTGCCAATGCACCAACCATCGCACCAGCAGATATCAACGCATTCTGGGGTGCAAACTCATTTTTTTCGACTCCCTCTGTCACCAAGGCCTCAAATATCTCGGCATAGGCTCGTCGATATTTTAAGCGCTCTTGCTGAACCTTTGAGTCTACCGGTTCGGCTATCAAGGCATAAGCCAGACCACGCCCTTCTAAAGCTCTTCTAGAGAAAATCTCTAACGCCATTTTCAGACGTTGCTCACAGCTCAATGCCTCGCCTTCTTGCTGACCTTCGAGTTCATCTTCCACCTGAGGAAAAGCTGCTAGCTGTACATTCCTGACTTCTTTTTCAGTGGCCACCCGAAACACTTCTGCGCACAGTTCTGCTTTCGATGCGAAGTACTTATATACAGTACCGGTCGCAACATCTGCCCTTTCAGCCAACAAAGCAATGGTTAAAGACTGAAAACCTCCCGAAGCGACTAACTGCAAAGCAGTATCCAAGAGCAGTTTGCGCTGTGCTTTCTTTCTGGCTTCAGTTTTTTCTGTCGGGCGATATGCCATGGAATACTCTTTAGTTTTTCTCTTCACACGAGCTTATGAAGAGCTCTTAGAACTGGGTCCTTGAATTTTATCCTAAATGCGCAGAATTGACTATTGAAGCATCGCGTGATTCAATAGCACAAACAAATGAATACAAGTTCACTTTATCTAAAGGTACGGAGTAAGCGACCATGACCTCTTCTGAATCTTTCAAGCCGAGCAACGCCTATTGGCCAGAAACTCACACTGTCGAGAATCAACCCGAAGCATTGGAAAACTACAATGCCTATGAAGAAGATGCCGCACTCAAAGATGCAGTTAAAGCTCATCAAGGACAAGCTTACAGCGAGGATCTTTCACGTTTTGGCAGGGTCACCGGGTCAGCCGAAGTGCTTGAATGGGGCTTTCAGGCGAACGAGAATAAACCGGTATTCTTTACTCACAACCGCCATGGTAAGCGTATCGATGAGGTACGCTTCCACCCTTCTTACCACCAACTCATGGCGCTCTCAATTAAGGAAGGCATCCACTCTTCCCATTGGACTAAACCTGGCCCAGGCGCTCATGTCGCACGTGCCGCCAAGAGCTATATGATGAGCCAGGTTGAAGCAGGTCATGGCTGCCCTATAACTATGACTTCTGCCGCTATTCCGACACTAAAAAGGCAGCCAGATATCTATGACATATGGGCCCCCAAAGTTATGCATCGAGAATATGACTACCGAAATGTCAGCCATGAAGAAAAGGCAGGCCTCACAATAGGTATGGCAATGACCGAGAAACAAGGTGGTTCCGATGTTAGACAAAACAGTACGCGCGCCTTTGCAATGGGTGCCCAGGGACCCGGACAGGTTTACGAACTAATCGGGCACAAATATTTTGTGTCAGCCCCCATGTCAGACGCATTTTTAGTACTCGCCCAAACTAGTTCGGGTGTTTCTTGCTTCTTGGTGCCACGCTGGCGACCCGATGGCAGCAAGAATCCGATGCAAGTACAACGCCTGAAAAATAAAATGGGGAACGTCTCCAATGCTTCCAGTGAGACTGAGCTACGCGGAGCAATGGGGTGGATGATCGGCGAAGAAGGTCGAGGTGTATCGGTAATTTTAGAGATGGTTGCCATGACCCGCTTTGACTGCATGATTGGCACCTCGGGCATGATGCGCCAGGCAATCTCCCAAATCACTCATCACTGCCGCCAACGCAAGGTGTTTGGCAATACACTCGATAAACAACCACTCATGCAAAATGTACTCGCCGACCTGATTATTGAGCACGAAGCAGCTACGGCTTTAAGCATGCGCATGGCGAGGGCACTCGACTTAAGCAGTGAACACGAGCAGGAAAAACATTTAGTGCGCATGGGAACTGCTATCGGCAAATACTGGATCTGCAAGCGGGCCCCCGGCCACGCCTATGAAGCAATGGAGTGCATTGGCGGTAGTGGCGTAATGGAAGATAGTATTATGCCCCGACTATTCAGAGAGTCTCCTGTAAATAGCATTTGGGAAGGTAGTGGCAACGTCCAGTGCCTGGACATGCTTCGCGCCACGCGTCGTAATCCTGAATCTCTACAAGCCTTCCTGACCGAATTGCATACTGTAGAAGGTAAGCATTCACTGATGGATGAAGCCCTAAATGATCTTCATCAAGAATTCTCTAATCAGAAGGATATAGAATACCGCTCCAGAGGAATCGTTGAAAAGATGGCACTTTGCTTCCAAGGGGCAAGCCTACTCCAATATGGAAATGAAGAAATCGCCAATGCGTTTTGCCTCGCCAGACTAAAAAGTGACAACAAAGGTTGGGTTTATGGTACCCTACCAGGCGATATTGATTGTTACTCGATCATTAATCGAGCAACACCGAACTAAGACGAAGCGAATAAGCCCGGGACATTACCGGGCTTAATAGTCTATGAAGGCTTGTTTTTCTTCTAAAGACATAGGTGATTTCGTCTTATAAATTTTGAACTAGCAACGATAATAATTATAAAAGTCACTATTCGACACCGCTGGTTAACTGCTAACACAGTAGAAAAGAAACAGCATTTAGTAAGGTCTAAACACTAAGTTTGGCCTCAGTAAGAATTGAATAGTGTTTAATATACGGGAGAGAAACTATGTCTGTAGCACAAGAAATCGATGAAGTAATCGTGGTCGATGAAAACATAGAAAAAGGATATTTCTACCTCGAAAACCGCCAATTTCATGGCCCTTATGAAACAGAGGAACAAGCCTCTCAGGCAGCTTTAGAAAACTGCAAATTGTCTTCACCTGGTGAGTGCAGGGCAATCTATCACGGCTCAGCAAAACGCGATAGCGATACCAACCTTAACGTGCCACTTGGCGACATGCGCGAAGCAGGCTCAATAGAATGCCCTGAAGCCGCTGAATAAGCGCTGCTAACTGCTCAGGAGCCCCTCCTGAGCAGCCTATTATTTTTCTATCTGCTCTACCCCCTTTTATCCCTCTTATATCAACTAGGTTGTATAGCTTCGGCTCGGCAATGTTCTTAAGATAAAAGCTCGCCCTGAAAAGAATTCCGATACTATAGTTGCCCACCCCGTTCTTATGAAGTGGAGGAAGTATGCCCGATCAAACTTTAACAGACGGCAATAGCACCCTTGAGCCTCTAGAATCTCTATCAAACCCTGAACTAATTGCTCATATCTTGCAGCGCTACCATGAAGTCCATCGACAACAGCTTAGCGAACTAAATGAAAAGGCTGCTCGAGTTGAATCTGTACACGGTGAACACCCAGAGTGTCCTCATGGCCTATCTAATCACCTGCAAACAATGAAGATAGAGCTCGAACAACATATGTTTAAGGAAGAAAACATCCTCTTCCCTATGCTGGAACAAGGAATGGGAGCAATGGCTCAGGGCCCTATCTCGGTGATGCGTCATGAGCACGATGAACATGCTGGTGCAATCTCCCAGCTATCAGAGCTAACGAACCAGCTGACATTACCAGAAGACGCTTGTAATACCTGGACAAGGCTTTATGCCTTAATTTCTGAATTTATCGAAGATTTGCAAAGTCATATCTCGATTGAAAACAATCTACTCTTTGCTCGCGCCTAACAGTTCTGGCACTCACTGATATTGATAGTAAAAGATGAATCATAGAGAACAGCAGCCTATCGTGTACTCATGCTCTGGCTGCTCTAATGTCGCCCAGCTTACCAATCAATTAGCCCTAGAATTGAACCGTCTAGGACAAGCTGAAATGTCTTGTATAGCAGGCGTTGGCGGACAGGTTAAATCATTAGTTAGACAAGCGAAATCAGAGCGACCGATCCTGGCCCTAGATGGCTGTGCTTTGCATTGTGTAAAACAATGCCTTAACAAAGTTCAAGTCACCCCCACACTTCACCTCACACTGACTGACCTAGAACTCAAGAAAGTAAAGCATCAAAACTTCTCAAAGCAAGAATTTGAACACGCTTACACTTATGTTTCGAAAAAGCTTTCGTCGATCCAAAGTAAGCCTCAGACGCACTTTTAGTCTTATCGTATTAAGCCTCACACATTCCGCTTGGCTCTGATACACTAGCTCTTTCAGCCCCTAGCAGCTTCTGCAACAATAAGTACTTGACGCGAAATGACTAACTCCGCCAATTTCAGGCACAAGCGCCCTCTCCTTCTTCGCCCAACTAGCTTGAAGATACTAAGTGTTTTGGCCTTACTGCTCTTTGCCTGGTGCATATATCTCGATGCTCAGGTCAGATATAAGTTTGAAGGCAAGCGGTGGGCGCTTCCAGCTCAAGTATTTGCCCGCACCCTCGAAATTTATAACGATAAGGCGCTAAACGCCAACAATCTGCTTGATGAACTCAATATGCTAGGTTATCAAGCCCGTTCGGAACCTAAATCCGAACGCAGCTACTCCATTCGTCACCTATCAAGCACCCATCAAGTTGTTGAACTAAAGGTACCTGCTCATCAAACACTTGAAGGTTATCAAGAGAGTAGTCACTTTCGTTTTCATATAGAAAACGATATCGTCACCCAGCTGCAAGGCCTGGGTAGTCATCAAGCGCTCTATACACTAGAGCCTTTAAAAGTGGGCGGCATTTATCCCCGCACTAAAGAAGAAAGAATCCTACGACCCTACGAAGACATACCCGACCAACTCATTGCCAGCCTTCTTGTCACTGAAGATCGTGACTTTAAACATCATTTAGGCATTTCACCGCTATCCATAGCGCGTGCTGCATGGGCAAACCTGAAAGCGGGCAGAGTTGTTCAAGGTGGCAGCACGCTTACCCAACAATTGGTCAAGAATTTTTATCTCAGTCGAGAGCGATCACTTAGCCGAAAGGTAAATGAAGCACTGATGTCTCTGATGCTGGAAGCCCA
>NZ_LWGA01000899.1:0-2591 GCF_001635235.1 Oleiphilus sp. HI0117
GCTAAAAGTGAGTCATTTTGAATCGCAATGAGTGATCACGTTCCGTCGCAACAGGTGATCACTTTGAATCGCAACGAGCGATCAGGTTCGCGCGGAATACGCAAAGAAGAGAAAAGCGGTTCATAATGCACTGAAGTTCTACCATAAAAATACATATATTGTTTATTCGAAAGTGGACCTTCAACCTGAAGAATTAAGGGAGCTTGAAACTGCATTTCATGGTTTCTACTACCCTTGGGCGGGAAAGAGAGATTTTCCAGTTGAAATTAAGGAATCTAGAAATGCGTGGGGAAGATAAGTAATGGCGACTAATGTATTTCCTTGTTTGAGAGGTGTTGTGGGAGACTGGGTTTATTATTCTACTGTAATGACAGCGGAACAGATTAGTCAAAAGATCTTGCGAGCTCATAATATCAGAGAGGCTGAAAGTCTAGAGGAATATCTACAGCGAGATATCACTGCTAATGTCGACAAATTAGTGAAATATATTGATGAGAGAGACGATCGTTTTTTTAACTCGATAATTGTCGGTGTTTTTGGGGGAGTTCCTGAATGGAATTCATTTTCTCTAGCTATGGTTGACGAGTTGTCAAACTTAGGTGAAAACGAAATAAGCTATTTGGAAGACTCTGTCGGAATCCTAAAATTTGATGGCAACGAAGAGATGTTTGCAATCGATGGGCAGCATCGAGTTGAAGCAATAAAACATGCTCAAAGTGAAGGGCTGGCTAGCGAAGACCAATTTTCTGTTATTTTTGTGGCACATAATGATGACGAGTGTGGAAATCGAAGAACTAGAAGACTGTTCGCTGACATAAATAAAAAAGCCGTTAGAGTTTCAAACGGGGACTTGGCGATAATAGATGAAGAAGATTCTCACAACATTGTTGCTCGAAGGCTTTATAGTGATTACGAACATTTTATGTCTGGTGATTTAATTGCGTTAACTAAAAGCGGTTCTCTTCCAGCTAACTGTGTCGAGCAATATACAAACTTACTGACTTTGGCTTCTGTCAATAAAATCCTCAAACCTTTGCATAGAAATTTTAGGAAAAAAAATTGGAATGATGATGACCTGAACGAGATGTTTGATATATCAAAGAGTTTTTTTGATTTCGTGATGATGAAAATAACTTCTGTTAAACGATGTATCATTGATAAGCAAATAACAATAGAGGAGGCACGTTTCACTGAGAATAATTTGCTTTTCAGACCTGTAGGTATAATGGCAATGGCTGAAGTTTATAAAGCGTTTTATAAATCAGACCGGCTTGATGAACTGGAAACCAAAGTAAACGAATTTGATTTTTCTATGGATGGGGCTCATTTGAACAACTTAATATGGAATACAGGTAAATTAGAGCTCAAGAATAAAAAAGTAATGATAGATTTTATGTTGTATATGTTTGGCTTAATAGATGAAGATATTGAAGGGGTTAGTCGAAGTTTTCGTGTCGCGACTAAGGGAACAAGAGAACTTCCCCCAGCATTCTAGATTCTAGAGGATAAACGGACTACTTATTGACGGAACACTTCAGAGAAGTGCCAATCCAAATACTCAATTGATGGTTGGTATTCTATCTTTCTAGGTGAGGAGATTTTTCGATTAGAGAAATTATGGAGCAACTCGTTAAAACCATTTGTTCCATGTGCCCACTCTGAAATAATTAGCTGGAATTCTCGATTGATTGTAAATGCACCGCGGTCGAAAAGTTTATGGTGTAGGGAGCAAAGAGCCAAAGCATTCGTTTCGGCACAAGGGCCTCCTGCTTGATGCCATTTAATGTGTGCAGCTTCGAGGCCGACGGGGCTATCTCCAATCCTGATATTGTAATCACAGATCGCGCATTTATATTCGTATGCTCTCAGAACCTTATCTCTGAATTCTGGATTTCTTTTTTTTCTAGTTATTGTGAATCTACTTAAATCTAAGCCAACAGCAGAGCATATGTCTTCGTGGGTGGACTCTGGGAAATGAGAATCAAGAAGATTCTCAGCTATTTCCACTATCAATGAAGGAGCTGTACATATGCCATCGTATATTTCTTTAGTGAAGCCGCCATTAGGGTTGTGCTTTTTGAATTCGGAAACTAAAGGCTGGTTTTTACCTTTCTTCAATCTAAAGCCTTCAACATTATCTAGCTCCCAGAATTGGTCGTTTTTTAGGTACCAAAATGGGTACTCAGGATGGTAGCTTTTTCTGTATGGGCCAAACTCTTTTAAGAGTGCATTTAGCTTCTTCTCAATATCCATGTACTTGACTAAACGACTATGTCCGTTTTGATAATGACCTAGTATTAGCAGGGTTAGCAATGGTTTATGAGGTGCTCTCACTTCTCCTTTTTCCCATACAGAAAGGGCGCATATGATGTCTTTAATAAATTGATTTTCCACTCGTTACCTTTTTCTAAGCTAGATTGCTTAAGTAACTTTCGCCATGTTTTACATGGCTAGCCCATGCTTTGACCAACGATTCATCATCTAAATCAGGATAATGATCTCTTAGAAGCGTTTCAATCAACGATTCATAGTCTCCAAACCAAATGCTTTTACTTAAAGCCAATGAACCGTTAGTTTTTTGGTCATCTAAT
>NZ_LWGA01000900.1:0-1664 GCF_001635235.1 Oleiphilus sp. HI0117
AATGCTATTAATGATTGATAACTACGACTCGTTTACCTACAACGTTGTTCAGTACTTGGGCGAACTCGGTGCCGATGTTCATGTTTACCGTAACGATGAAATTACCATCGAAGAAATTGAAGCGCTAAAACCTAGTAAAATTGTGATTTCACCTGGCCCCTGTACGCCAAACGAAGCCGGTGTATCACTGGCTGCCATTGAGCACTTTAAAGGCAAGCTTCCAATTCTTGGTATTTGTTTGGGTCACCAAAGTATTGGCCAGGCTTTTGGCGGAAATATCATTCGTGCCGGGCAGGTGATGCACGGTAAGACTTCAGCCATGCATCATAACGATAGGGGCGTATTTAAGGGATTGACTAACCCTTTCACCGCAACCCGTTACCACTCACTGGTTATTTGTAAAGATACGCTACCTGATTGCCTGGAAATCACGGCATGGACTGAAAACGAAGACGGTAGTGTCGAAGAGATCATGGGTGTTCGCCACAAGGAACTTGATATTGAAGGGGTTCAATTCCACCCTGAGTCAATTCTAAGTGAACACGGTCATGACTTACTTAAGAATTTCTTAGACCGATAAGATAAAACGATAAGCGAATAAAAATAGGTATACGCATGGATATTACTCAAGCTCTGGCAAAAGTCGTTGAAAACACCGACCTAGCAACCGATGAAATGCAGTCTGTCATGCAACAGATTATGACAGGCCAAGCGACAGAAGCTCAAATTGGCGGTTTCCTAGTTGCTTTGCGCATGAAAGGCGAAAGCATTGATGAAATTACCGGCGCTGCTCAGGTGATGCGAGAGCTCTCTACTAAAGTAGATATCAGCGGCGAACACTTGGTAGATACCTGTGGCACCGGCGGCGATGGTGCTAACTTGTTTAACGTCTCGACAGCCAGTGCATTTGTGGTAGCTGCAGCGGGTGGCAAGGTAGCAAAGCATGGTAACCGTAGCGTTTCTAGCAGCACTGGCAGTGCTGATGTACTCGAAGCTGCAGGCATTAATTTGTCTTTAAGCCCCGAGCAAGTACAGCGTTGTATTGAGGAAATTGGTGTTGGTTTTATGTTTGCACCAGCTCACCATAGCGCTATGAAGCATGCTATTGGCCCCCGGAAGCAGATGGCTATTCGTACCATCTTCAATATGCTTGGCCCCATGACTAACCCTGCTAACGTTGGTAAGCAAGTGATCGGCGTATTCAATAGTGCTTTGTGTAAGCCTATGGCTGAAGTATTAAAACGTCTGGGTAGCGAGCATGTACTCATCGTCCACGCGAGTGACGGCCTCGATGAGATCACTATTTCCGGCGACAGCCATGTCGCTGAACTCAAGGATGGCGTAGTCAGTGAATACACCATCAAACCAGAAGACTTTGACCTGGCGCGAGCTTCACTTGATGGCTTGGGTGTCGATAGTGCAGAACAAAGCCTAAACTTGATAAAAGCAGCTTTAGGAAAGGAACAAAGCGAGGCTGCGCAAAAAGCACGCTCAATTATTACTTTAAATGCCGGTGCAGCGATCTATGCTTCTGACCTGGCTAGTAGTTTGGCTGAAGGCGTTGAGCTGGCATCCGATGCCATTGGTTCTGGCGTAGCTTTAGCTAAATTAAATGACTTGGCGAGCTTTACGCGCGTATTTGCAGAATAACTTTATATACCGGA
>NZ_LWGA01000901.1:0-2103 GCF_001635235.1 Oleiphilus sp. HI0117
TGCCAGAGCACAAAGAGACTATTCATAACCTCAAGATGAGTGATAACCACTTTGCTCGTTTATTTGATGAGTATCATGATAAGGATCATGAAGTACACAGAATCGAGACCGGTGCAGAAAACACCTCTGACGAGTATCTTGAAAAGTGTAAGAAAGAGCGCCTTAAGCTAAAGGACGATTTGCTTGCGATTATCAAGAAAACAACAGCTTAATATTTAGCTTAGTTTGTTATCAAGCCCGGTTACTTAATCGGGCTTTTTTAGTTTAGCGTTGGCAGATATATTCGAACCCTTACCTGTCGTGATTAGCTCAGGCTGATAGCAATAGGGTCCTCGCTAAGGGGCGGTAAATAGTCAAGACGGGTCTTGTTTGTTGAGAAATAGCTGAATGATCTGATGTGCTGCAGAGTAGGGGGTTACACTATTTTCCTGCACAGCTGAGCGGAGCTTAGGTAGTGCTGATTGAACTGGAGGGTGACTTTTAAGCTCCTGTTCCAACATATCTTTTACCAAGGCGTTCAACCATTCTCTATTTTGTCGGGCGCGTTTATCCTCAAATAGATTAAGGCCTTCTTCATTGGAGTGGCTTTTGCCTTGTTCCTGGTAGTCCAGAATCATGTCCCATACAGTCTCAATTCCGGTGTTCTCAAGAGATGAGCAGGTGAGAATTTGAGGTTTCCAAAAACCATCGTGCTGTAAGAGGTGAAAGGCATTACTGTAGTGGTTTTTGGTTTGCTGAGCCAAGCCTTGGTTAGGACCATCACTTTTGTTAACGACTAAGGCATCCGCCAGCTCCATAATGCCTCGTTTGATGCCTTGTAAGTCATCTCCAGCGTTAGGAAGCATCAATACGAGAAAGAAATCGACCATCGAGGCGACTTCATACTCGGATTGGCCTACACCAACGGTCTCTACGAGTATTACATCGTAGCCGGCGGCTTCGCATAGGAGCATTGTCTCACGGGTTCTAAGCGCGACGCCACCCAGCGCGCCTTCAGAAGGGCTAGGGCGAATAAAGGCATTGTCTTCACGGGCAAGTTTTTCCATGCGGGTTTTATCGCCAAGGATACTTCCTCCACGTAGAGGAGAACTGGGGTCGACAGCGAGTACAGCTACCTTTTTTCCATTAGCGATCAGATGGCGACCAAAGGCTTCGATGAAGGTAGACTTTCCCACCCCCGGTACGCCACTGATTCCTATACGAAGGCTATTTCCGGTATCTGACAATAGCTCATTCAAGACTTGTTGAGCAGCCGCTCTGTCTTGGTCGCGCTTGCTCTCGACCAAGGTAATAGCTTTGGCTAGTGCTCGGCGCTGGCCTTTTTTGAGTTGCTCAAGATCGATATTCATACCAGGAAGCTAGGCAGACTCATTGATCGCCGTTAGCACTTGGCGAACACTATAAGGCACTTTTGTACCAGGCCCGAAGATTCCTTTAACTCCTGCCTGATAGAGTGTGTCGTAGTCTTGTTTAGGGATCACTCCCCCGGCAATAACGATAATGTCGTCCGCGCCTTGATTTTTGAGCGCCTGAATGAGCTCAGGAACTAGTGTCTTGTGTCCTGCAGCTTGTGAGCTGACACCGACGGCATGCACGTCATTTTCGACGGCTTGCTTGGCGACTTCTTCAGGGGTTGAAAACATAGGGGATAGGTCGATATCAAAGCCCGCATCGGCAAATGAGGTGGCGATGATTTTAGCGCCCCTATCATGGCCGTCTTGGCCCATCTTGCAAACCAGCATTCTAGGTCGTCGACCTTGGGCTTTCTCAAAGGCTTCAATATCAGACTGTATTGCTTGCCAGTCTTCATCGCCCTCATAGGAGGCGCCGTAAACGCCGCTAATAGTGCGAGATTCGGCCTGAAAACGTCCGTATATTTCTTCCAGAGCATCAGAAATTTCGCCAACAGTCGCGCGTAAGCGAGCAGCATTTACGCTCAATTCTAGCAAATTGCCTTCACCTGTTTTCGCCGCCTCAGTCAAGGCTGTAAGCGCTGCTTTAACCGCATCAGAATCTCGATTTGTACGAATCGATTCCAAGCGCTTGATTTGTGACTCGCGTACAGCAACATTGTCTACTTCAAGTATATCCAGGTCATCTTCG
>NZ_LWGA01000902.1:0-3143 GCF_001635235.1 Oleiphilus sp. HI0117
GCCAAGGTATCTGCAGCCAAACGTAAATCGTGCGGCCGCGTAATTTTGATATTGTCATCTGAGCCTTCAACTAGGCAGGGCGCCCCACCCATATGCTCTATTGCTGACGACTCATCGGTCACCGTCAGCCCAAGCCGCTGACATTCACTTAGGGCATGGCGCAGCTCGGCAAAACGAAAGACTTGTGGTGTAAATGCTCGCCAAAGTTTGTCCCGATCCGAAGTACCCTCAATCGCCCTTCCATCTTGTGATACCTTAATCGTATCAACAACGCGAGACGCCAGAATAGCACCGCCCTCTGAACCGTCCCAGGCGTCAACATGTTCAATCAAGTTATCTATATCTTCTCGACTTAAACAGGGCCGCGCAGCGTCATGCACCCACACCCAATCTTGCTCATCGGCAATACCTACCAAAGCATCAAGACCATTTAAAACAGTATTGAAGCGTTCACTACCACCCTTATACTGAATCACTCGAGCATCTTGAGCCAAACTATCGCTATCAAAATAGTCATCAGCCTCGGAAATACCTATATGCACCTGAGTAAAGCGAGGGTGGTCAAGGAAGGCTTTGGCACTCAGATAAAGAACACTGCTTGAACCAAGCTGAAGATATTGTTTAGGGATGTCACTTTGCATTCTGCTGCCAACACCCGCTGCCGGAATAATGACCCAAAACCGAGGTAGTGCTTGCTTAGCAGAGTCTAAGCCTGAGAGGGGTGAGGAGGTAAACGAAGGACTGGGGCTTGAAACCGACATAGTTGGGGCACAAAGTGATAAATAAAAACCTATGACCCGCTCTTGGTCATGGCAGGCGCTTGCAATGGGCCATTATAGTTTCGAAGCCACTACCATGTAAAAGGTTTCGTCTCGCCCTATCATGCCCAAACTGAAACGAGCACGTTCTTCAATCGCATCATAGCCATTTTTAAGGTCTAGCACCTCAGCATTCAGCTGAGCATTGCGCTCACTTAAGGTGTCATTCGCCGCCTGCTGCAAAGCCACTTTTTCGCGCAAATGCGAAACTTCTGCAAAGCTACCACTGCCAAACCACAAGCGGTACTGCAAACCAAGAATAACAATGACCATTATACTCCAGAGCACTTTCATAAGGACAACTTCACTACACCTTTAACTTCACACTAGTCACATTATTACTTAAAGATTGCCATACGCTGACAAGACACATAGACAAGCAAAAACGATATTTCTTCCCGCTACCACAGCGTAGAGACAAGAAAGCCCCGCTACATAAAAACGGATAAACAAACATATATTGGAATAAATTTACTCTAGTTCAGAAATTGGCTTTTAGCGAAAAGAATTCTGAAGATTAGCATAATTTAAGATAAGGCTTGTTTTGCCTAAAGACAAAAAAGCACTGAACGTTCAACGCACAGTGCTTTTCATTCAATCAAGGCCAGAAATTACTGTCCTTTGATCTCACTTCTACCCTTATAAGGCGCCTTGCTTCCCAACTGCTCTTCAATTCTCAATAAGCGGTTATACTTAGCAACACGATCAGAACGACAAAGTGAACCAGTCTTTATTTGGCCGGCACAGGTACCAACCGCCAAATCAGCAATTGTTGTGTCTTCTGTTTCACCAGAACGATGTGAGATAACTGCGGTATAGCCTGCATCTTTAGCCATCTTAATCGCATCTAAGGTTTCGCTCAGGCTACCAATCTGGTTGAATTTAATCAGAATCGAGTTAGCAATATCTTTTTCGATACCTTCAGAAAGAATCTTGGTATTGGTCACAAACAAGTCATCACCAACCAATTGAACTTTGTCGCCCAACTTTTCAGTTTGATACTTCCACCCATCCCAATCCGACTCGTCCTGACCGTCTTCAATAGAAACGATTGGATACTGGTCGCAAAGCTCAGCCAAATAATCAGAGAACTGCTCAGGGCTGAAAGCCTTACCTTCGCCTTTCATGTCGTATTTACCATCAACATAGAACTCAGTTGATGCACAGTCTAAGGCTAGCGTAATGTCTTTACCTAGCTCGTATCCTGCATTCGCTACAGCAACCTTGATTGCCGCCAATGCATCGGCATTAGAAGCCAAGTCAGGCGCAAAACCGCCCTCATCACCCACAGCGGTATTTAGACCTTGCTCACTTAATACCTTCTTCAAACCATGGAATATTTCAGCGCCCGCACGCAGTGCTTCGGCAAAAGTAGGAGCAGAAACTGGCTGAACCATAAACTCTTGGATATCAACATTGTTGTCTGCGTGCTCACCACCATTGATGATATTCATCATTGGCACAGGCATAGAGTACTGACCAGAAGTACCGTTTAGATCAGCAATATGCTCATAAAGCTCAACGCCTTTTTCTTGTGCTGCTGCTTTCGCTGCTGCCAAAGAAACCGCCAAAATTGCATTAGCACCCAGCTTAGCTTTATTCTCAGTACCGTCCAGATCCAACATAATTTGGTCTAAAGCTCGTTGATCGGTAACATCCTTACCTAATAACGCAGCCTTGATCTCTTCATTAATGCCGGCAACAGCCTTTAAAACACCTTTACCTAAATAACGACTCTTATCACCGTCTCTAAGCTCCAAGGCTTCACGAGAGCCTGTTGACGCACCAGAAGGAGCGCAAGCTGTACCCACCACACCAGACTCTAGAATCACATCCGCTTCAACAGTAGGGTTACCACGAGAATCCATGACCTCACGGCCTTTGATATCAATAATCGTTGTCATTACACTTCTCCAAAAATAATAACTTCAGGCCCTGTCTTTCCTTCAACAACGCCAAAATTCAAAATCATAAACGCTATATTTTAAGCCGTATCTAAAGGCTTAAATTGCTTAACTAGCTCATCGATTGCCTTAACTCTAGCAAGGAAGGGTTCAAGCTGCGACAACCTTAAAGCACACGGGCCATCACACTTAGCATTTTCAGGGTCAGGATGAGCTTCTAAAAACAAACCAGCAATACCCTGCGACATACCCGCAAGCGCTAAGTCAGTTACAGCTTCACGTCGACCACCAGCAGAATCTGCACGACCACCGGGCTGCTGCAAAGAATGCGTCACGTCAAAGAAAACCGGGTACTCAAAGCTCTTCATTACACCAAATGCCAACATATCGACAACCAGGTTATTGTAACCAAAACTGCTAC
>NZ_LWGA01000903.1:0-4544 GCF_001635235.1 Oleiphilus sp. HI0117
TGAGGTACTCTGCAACAAAGGGGGGCTTAGTTGGGACTGAATAACGGCGCTTTAGTCCTAGAATTTACTTTAACAAAGTGAAATAAGTGGTAATTACGCCCAAACTAAGCCCTTTGGACGATTCAACTACGCCCCCCTCGCCTGTATTATTCCATCATCGGTAAACAGGAAGAAGAGCACTCAGGCCGCTAACTTCTTCCTGTTTGCAGCTATCTAACGAGGTTCCTTAATTGGCATGTTAGAACTGATAATTTATTCTCCTTAAAAGGCACTTAGTATTTTCGGCTACTAGTGCCTTTTTTTTATGCCTGAATAAGTAGTCTCACTTTATAAACACTAGCTCACTCCTTTCCCTCATCGCTTACCTTGCCAAACGACCTAGTTTGGGCGAAAAGGGAATGGGATATTTATGGTGGTTTGCATTACATTCTCAACACCAAAGTCAGCTAAATACATTCGTTTAACAATTTTATTCTCGAGAACAGGGTGATTAAGCTCGGAACTTACGATACGGCAGAAAGAAACCTCCCCGCTTGGTTCGATTATCACTTCCAGCATTAACAAGCCCTCAAGAAAAGGGTCTTTTCGCAATTCCCGAACGTATAATTTGTTAAAGGCTGACTTTAAGGACTCGGCGACGAGACGAATATTTTCTTCGCTACGCGAAAGCATACCCGAAGCTGCTTCTTCTTCAGCAAGAGCTAAAGATATCTCATCTTCTGTTGCATCTAGCACCTCATTCTCACGCGCACTTAGTGACACGGTTTCCGCTGGAGCCGCTAAGGCTTCAGTAGAAATCCCACTACTGCGCTTGAGCACTTCTGAACTAGCAGGTCCGCTTGCTTTCGCGGCAATGGTCGCCTGCTTACTTGGTGCAACTTTCTTTTTCAAGGCAGCGACATCGACGACTGTCTTAAGTTCAGCAAGATCTGACTGCACAGCTAACAAGCCGGACTTTTTAGCAACTTCTCTCGCTTTTTTGACTTTTGTAGTCAGAGGTTTTTTAATCGGCTCCGGCTTTTTAATTGGCTTAGGCTTTTCTTTAGGCTTAGGCTTTTCTTTAGGTTTAGGTTTTTCTTCTTTAGGCTTTTCTTCAACCTTTTTAGGTTTCTCTTCCTTTTTGACTGGCTTGGGTTTGGGTGGCTCTTTTTTCTTCACTAACTTTGCTAGTTGCGGTGGGAGCTTTTCAAGTGATTTGCGATCTTTTTCAGGCACAGATGCATTAGGTATCCATACCGCTAGTACCAAAAAGACCATGAGCAAGGTAAGCAGAATACTGCTGAAACGTTTACTTTCACCAGCTTCTTTCGTCCAAGGTAGATTTAAGCGGTCTTGTGGAAAAATCATCCCTACCCCTTACCTTCAAGCTTTCTTGATACAGCCAGGGAAACCCGGGTATAGCTGGCGGCAGTACAAGTTGCCATAATCTTTTTTAACAGCTTATAAGGCACGTTTTTATCTGCGATTAAAGTAACAGGGTATCCATCACGAACATTCTGCAAAGACTGATTTTTACTTGCTTGATAGTCCAGCTCTGACTTTAAGCCAGGAAATAGACCGTCATCTGAAACCTCACTAATGCTAGATACTACCCGCCCCTGAACAAGGATATTGCTGCCACTTACAGCAATTACGATATTTTCCTTAGGCTGCTGCTTAGCCACCGACAGCGGCAACTCAACAGACTTATCCTGCTGAAGTACTTTTACATCTGAAGAGTTCACCATCAGAAAGAAAACTAAAATGGTAAAAATATCCATGAGTGACACAAGGTTTAAGCCACCGGTTTTATGCATTCGTCGGTAATGACGTTGCATCCTCTTCGCTCTTCTGGATAGTTTCATGGTGTCGCCCCCCCACCAGTACTTTCAACATCCAAAATGGGTGCGTCACCAATAGATATATCGGGGAAAAGCTCTGCATTAACAACACTTGCTGCAACAACAGTCTCATAAGAGCGAGTTAAATCCATGGCACTAACAAGAGTTTGATAATTTATCTCTTCGCCCAAAAGCAATGTGATATCAGTCTTCTCAGGGAACCTGTTTTTTAACTGCTTAAGGACTTTCACTAAGGAATCAAAGTCGTAACCTTGCTCACTACTCTGAATCTTTCTTATTAAACCCTGTTTCGTATCAGCCAATGTCAGGCTGTTTTTACGTATTATTAGTTGCAGTTGCAATTCTTCGGAATTATCTGGGAGTTGCGCATCGTCCAGTACTGGAAAATTAAGGTCTAATACTGCTGTTTGAGAAAAAACCATACTTAATAGCAATACCGGCACAAGTACAATCATGAGATTCATGAACGCAGTGATGTCCAATTCTGCCTGCTGAACAAGCTTTCTATGCTTCCTTCGTGCCATATATATATCGCTAGTTAGTAATACCGGTTAGTTATCTATCTTTTGAATAAATAAACTACTGTCAATTGAGTTCATAAAAAAGATGAGTGCTAGGACTGACCAGTTTTATCGGAAATCATATTTAGTAATTTCACACCAGCCATCTCAAAACTATCGACAATTTCATTGGTCTTAGTCTGTAGCACTGCATGGCAAAGCAATAGAGGAATAGCAGCCATCAAACCAAAAGCAGTTGTATTCATTGCAACGGAGATGCTTTGAGAAAGAAGAGAAGCTTTTTCTGCTGGATCGGCATTGGCTACTGCAGTGAACGCAGCAATCAAACCAATGATAGTACCCAGCAAACCAAGCAAGGTAGATACGTTAGCTAATGTCGCTAAATACTGTGTACGCTTTTCAAGGCGAGGAAGTGTTTCCATCAAGCCTTCTTCCATAGCGAACTCAATTTCATCCCGGTTAGCATTGTTTAATAAACGACTTAAACCCGCACCCATAATTGCTGCAATAGCAGCCTGTGAGTCGTTAGCAAACTTTAGCGCTTTTGGGTAATCGCGCTTTCTAAGAATCGGTAACAGCCCCTTATCAAAGGCATTTCTATTAGAGTTCTTTGCTGCGGTTAAATATATAAAACGCTCAATAGCAATCGCTAAACCGATTACTAAAACGACTGCGATTGGGTACATAAACGCCCCACCTTCCTGAAAAAATCGCAAGATCGTATCTAACATGATTTGTGCCCCTTAATGTTCTAATTAAAGCGTTTTGCAAATACTACGAGTACGTAATGCTCATAGAATCGCTACCGCATCTATTTTTTGTATTCAAAGTAATTGTTCGGCGTTGATGACTAAATAAACATCAACGAAATAAAACAGAGTTTGTCGTCAGCTATAATGCTGATTTTCATTATGTCTTTACCTGCACCTTAATACGTATGAACAGGTTCACGTTCCTTGTTGACGAACGACTATGTGATTGCAAGTGTATAGACAGCAACCCAGGAATTCCGGGACACGCTCATAAATTCCCTACAAATTTACAAGGTTTTACGCTTTCCATTACACTATCGAGGTTTGAAAGACGGAGAATCGACTTCCAAAAACCTTGAAAAATGAATCTGCTGTCGGAACCGGACAGGTTCAATGCTATCTAAAATGCCAGGAATACTTTTTGGCGGAGACGCTTCATCACGCTTCTCTATAGTTGGTAGTTTCCATGGCAGATCAAAACTTACATTTGGCAGTTCAGAGCTGCCAATAATAGAGACTTCCGACAGCGTTTCAACCCTCTTTTCATCTTGATTCGACTTAGAAACCGCAAAAGGAGACATAAGCAACAAAATGACAGATATCAGACAAGAAATTGCTTTAATCCTTCTCAATTTGATCAAATTCATTTACTTACGCTCCAGCATTTTTATCCAGCGCTCTACAGTCTTTGTGTCGTCTTCACCCGCATTTTTAACATAAGCCTGGTAATGTTCAATTGCTTGGTCGTAATCACGTAGGTACAACTCATAAAGTACCCCGAGATTGTAATTAACCATCGGATGATTTGAATCCTTTGCTAAGGCTGACTTTAAAAATCGTTCACTGTCCTGAAACTTACCTTCATCCTGGCTAATCAAAGATAATTGAATCAAAGCGTTTACGTTTTTAGGATTAATATCTAGTGCTTGCTGATAGTAGCCTTCAGCTTCAGCTAACTGCCTATTTGAATGACGAATCAAACCAAGGTTAACGTATGCACCAGCCAGGGTCGGATATCTATCAATTAAGCCCTTAAATATCTCTTCTGCTTCAACGTAAGATTTTTCTTTGATAAGAGCTAGACCTTGCTTGTATGCAATTTTATCGTCTTCCGTGAGGATTGGCTTAACAATAGCGCTAGCCGGCTTCTCAATCTGGATAGGCTCTATTTTTTTGCTAGTACTTGAACAAGCTACGACAAAATACAAAGCACCTATAACAAGGATTACCTTAGATATATGACTCATAGGCTTAGAAATATTCATCAGCATGTAAGATCGCCTTTGATTTACGTTCAAACTCTGTTGGATTCATTTCAGCTAACACTTCATAGGTGGCTGCAATCCATCTATCGTACTCACCATCAGGAACCTTATCGAGGTTAATCTGATAAATCTCCAAAGCTTGCTCTTCGAATGAGTACGCCTGCT
>NZ_LWGA01000904.1:0-6984 GCF_001635235.1 Oleiphilus sp. HI0117
TAAAACCAGAAAGCTCCAAATAATAAAGAATAAGCTTGATCCTATGAATAAACTCAGTGACGCAAGTGGAAACTCATAGTCCTTTGATGACGTGTTTTGGCTTTTGTTATTGCGCAATAGCGCCGCATAGATGCGAGATCCATGCTGAAGGTTAAGGCTGGCATAGCGAAAGCTGAGAGTGATAATGAGCAGCGCAGCAATTAGAGAGAACAAGGCCGGATAAAAGTTACTTGGCAGAACCAGATGGACGGCACTGCCAGTCAGGTAGCCAGGCAAGATATAAAACGGTGCCCAAATGGTTGCCGAGAGGGCATTGAAGACAGTGAATCTGGTTTGAGACATTCCAAGCATTCCTGCGACAATAGGAATGACTGGACGAATAGGGCCGATAAAGCGGCCGAGCATAACGCTTTTCCCACCGTGCTTATGGAAGAAACGCTCACCAGACTGAAGTGTTTTAGGGTAGCGGGAGAAGGGCCAAATGTTTCGCAAGCTATCTTTAAAATAATGACCAAGAAAAAAGCTGATGCCGTCTCCCAATATGGCACCGAGAAAGCCCGATAATAAAAGCCACTCAATAGGTAGATTAATGTGACCTGCCAAGGCTGACACAAGAAAGAGCAGCAATACGCCGGGTACGATTACTCCTGCAAGCGCCAGAGACTCAATAAATGCAATAAGTAAAACAGCCACGAAAACCCAGTTTGGGTTTAGTTCAAGCCATGCAATAAGGGGTTGGAAATCAGATTCTGTCATTGTGCCGGGTGTAAGTGCGAATAGTATTGAAAGATGTGCCGGGGTAAACAGACTTAGCCTCGTTGGGTCACTTTACACACTAATGACAAGCGAGACAAATTGTCAGAAGTCTTGAGCTTTCGCCAATAGAGGGGAGAAAGCTGTAAACAACGAACTTGTCTGTTTAGTGACTATGCAGGCAGACGCGGTTATGGCCGTTTTTTTGTGCTTCGATCAAACCAATCTGAGCGTTCTCAATTAATTTCTTTGCTTCGCCATCTCGATCGCCTGAGCAGTCATCAGGTATATAGGTTGTGCAGCCCAGGCTAACCGTAATTGCATCAACCACTGGCCAGTTGCATTCCTCTATGGTGCGTCGAATTCTTTCCGCAATAACTAAAACGCCCTCTGAAGGTGTGCAAGGTAAGAGGAGGTAAGAGGTCTGCTTTCCATCAAAGTAGTCGCTATCTCCTGCGCGAATCATTGCTTTAAGTGTCTCTGCAAATCGAGCAAGAAGGTCGTTTGTATTTGGGAGACCGTGCATGTCTTGAATTTGAGGGAAGTAATCGACTTCAAGGGAAACCAGAGAAAGGGGGTTGCCTGTTCGGTCAGCTCGGCACATTTCTTTTTTAAGGGTATCTCTCAAATGGCGGTAGTTATAAGCTTTAGTTAGTGGGTCATGTATCTCAAGTTCTACCAGTGTGCGACTGCGTTTCTGATGAAGCTGAGCATAAGTACTTGTTAGCCCCATAAATAATGCAAAGCTGGTTGCAAACTCTAGTGCTGAGATGATGCTGCTGGCAAATAGCAGTAGCAGTGAGTAACACACACCCATCACCACGTTGAATATGCTTGCTTGGCGATAGGGAAGGCATAGATAACAAAGAAGACCAATCGGAAATATCCAGTGCTTAAGCTCCTCAGGGTGTTCGCCTGCATTGGCGAAAATGCTGAGAACAGATATAACACCTACAGCGAGACAGGCTTGCTTGAGGTATTTGGCTTCGGGGGAGAACTTGGCGTATAGGCTTGTGCTTAAATAAACGATGCTTAGAAGTGTTGCAACGTAAACGAGCTCATAGAGACCGTAGCGATAATTTTGTATACCAAGCACAACCATAGCAATTGCGCCAAGCAGAAATAATGTGGCAGTAAGACGGGTTTGAAGCTGGATTTCAGAGAACATTATTGTGCTCCTTCTGCATTGGCTGGCGTTGCGTCTTGGGGCAGCTCATCGATGTCTCGATAGATGTGTGTTCTATTAATACTGGTAGCTTGTGTTTCTGATAAGGCATGGCTTGCCCGGCCTGTTATGGAGGTACTGTCATCGCCGATATTTAAGCAGGACACGCCAGCACTAACGGTAATACTTTCTCCATGAATCTCAATTTCTTTGCGGACTTTAAGTCGCAGGCTGTCTGCTATCTTGACTGCTTGAATCGAGCTGGTATGAGGTAAGACGATAAGAAACTCATGATGTTCCCAAAGGTAGTAACTGTCGAACAAGCGAAGGTTGTTATGGAGCAACTTGCCAATGGCAATCGTGACAGCATCTTGTTCTTTAGGGTTTAGTTTGGAAAGACATATTTTGTCAATTGCCAACGCGGCTGTAGACAATTCACTGCCTTCACGTTCACTGCGTTGAATTTCTTTTGTCAGGTCATCATCTAGATGTTCTTTGGTGGCTGCTTTGGTCAGGTTATCTGTACGACGCAGTGGCTTAAGCTGTTTTCGTCTTAGTTCTCTCAAGTAAACCAGGCAGCAGCTCATGCTTAGGTACAAAAGGTAGCTCATAGTATTTTGAATGTTTTCAAACGGAGAGCCGCTAGCATTCAAAGAGGCCAGGGCAAATACTGAGAATATCCCGACAAGCCATAGGGCAGGTTTGAATTCATAGAAAAAGAACAGCAATAAGGGAATGAAATAGGTCCATGTTTTAAAGTCTTCCAGGCCTGTCATTAAGCCTATTAGGGCAATGCAGGCGAGAGCCAGAGAACTGTGTTTAAACCAGATGAAGCTCTCTTTATCGGCATTTCGGTTTTTACTTTGCCACTGGTTTACAATGAGTAGCGCACACAGAACACCGATGCCGCAAGCGCTGATCAATTGCCCCTGAAAGAGCAGGGCGAGCGCTAAGGTACCTGCCAGAATAAGGGCATACAAGTAGGATTTTGAGTTAATAAGTAGTTGGTGGTCAGAATGTGCCATGTTGAAAATGTTGCTCGTTATGTTCTGGTCGTTGGCTCGCCAAAGCCTTGTGGTGTCTTTCCTTGCAGGTAATACGCAAAGGCAATTATTTCAGCTATTACCCGATATAGAACTTCGGGGATTTCTTCTCCCAGTTCTAGTTTAGACAAAATGCTGACTAATTCACTATTTTCGTATAAAGGTATGCCGTGCTCTTCGGCAATGCGCATTATTTCCTCAGCGAGCTCATTCTCACCTTTGGCAGTAAGTTTGGGCGCTGAAACTTCATCGTACTTGAGCGCGATGGCTCTTGTTTTCGAGCTGGTTTTGTTATTGTTGTTCATGCTTGAATATCTACCAGGCTTTGTGTCAACTTGGTGGCCTGTTGTTCTGGTAGGCCTTGTTGGCAAATAATATCGCCTACTTCTAGGCCTAGCTCTGAAAGCTTTTCCTTAAAATGTTTGCTCTCCCTTTGCGCGAGCGCGAAAGTATCGGCTTGATCTGCCCAGATAATGGATGAAATAGAAGGAGGGAGCAAGCTTACTTGAATATATATTGCTCCCAGGCCTTCTAAGTCGAAGGATAGTGATATTTTCCACTGCAATGCTTTGTCCTCAGATTCCTCTTCCTGGTTCTGAGTGGCGCTTTTTTCCTTATCGAGTCTCAGGCTGAAGGTGGTGACCCCTTGGTTGACATTCACCACGGGCAATTCAAAAAACCATGATTGAAGTGTATTGCCGTCACTGGTTTGGCTTTGAAAGAGGCTGTTCAACTGGTTGAACTGAATACGATTAAGCATTCCGGCAAGTATTTTCAAAAGCTGCCCGGTAGAAAACTCTTGCTCGGCAAAAAGAGCTTTGGCCTTCGCTGTTGTGTCGGACTGGATGCGCGGAAAATTAAAGGGAGTTGTTAATAGTTCAGGCTCTAAAAGGCTGCCAAGGAGTTTCTCTATCGCCTGGTTTTGTTCGCCGCTGCTATTTGCGGCAGGTAATAAGTTTCGGCTAATGCCTAGCAGGGTCGCTTTTAAATCGCTTGATATTGTCTTGTCTTGGCTTGGATCGGCTGCCGTGTTGCTATGTTGCTTTACAAGTTGCTGCAGCATGTCTAGTGCTTGCTTCGTGACTGCAGAGCTTGTTTGGTTGGTATTTTGAGGAGAGGGGGTTCCAGAAAGCGGGTTATTGGCAGTAGGTTTGGTCTGGTCTGCTTGCGCTAATGCTATTTTGTTCAAGGTTTTGAGGTTTTGGAGTTGCTCGAGTATTTGTTGTTTGTTGGTGGTGTTACTGAGCTGTGACTCCATGAAAAGACCGCTGTGTTTTAAGGCGTTTCTAATTGTGTCAGGAGAGCTTAGAGTGTCGCCTTGACGGCTGGCTTGAGAGATCTGCTCTGCGTGAGGAAGAGATTTGATCAGTGTTGCGATGCTTTCTAGCGCAACTTTTCGAGTAAGCGGCGATGAGCCTTGTGTAGGGGAGAGCTGGGTTTGTTGAGCGCTGGCTACCTTTGTTTGATTTTGAGAAATGGGCGGCGTTTGCGAAGTCGCTTTACTCATCTCATTCAGGGCAGCGAAGCCGGTACCAAGAGACAGTTGCTTCGGTAGCAGTTTTGCTAAGGTGCCTAATAGTATTTCGGTATTGATGCTGCCTTTGTCTGCTGGGATTTGAGCTGTGCTTCTATTAGTCGGACTGACAAGGATCAAAGCCTTGCTCTGTTGTGTTGATGAGCTTTCAAGCTTGACTAATAGCGTCTGACCTATCTCTAAAGGAATGCTGCTGGTGGTTGTGACAAGTTTGCCATTAATATTGAGTAGCCATTCTTTACTGCTGTGAGTGTTTACTGTGGCTGCTTTTCCTTCGATTACCGGCTGTTCCTGGTTAGTTTTTGGGGGGGGGGGCTGAACAGTTGCCTGGTATTGCTTACCGGGTACCAGTTTAAGCTCTTCAATGCTGGTAATTTGTGATCTAGAAAGAGTGCTTGTACCTTTGCTGACGACCTCTGGCGTTGACGGTGGTTTTGGTGTGATGTCCATGACGTTGCTGTATCCCAGGTGCTGCCAGAATAAATCTCGATTGGGACAGGGTTTTATTGTGAACAGGCTCCCAATCAAGACGCTTATAGATTATTTCACAGATTATCCCAGATATAATGGAGACGCAAAAAATAGAATTACGGAAAGATATTCCTGATGTTTTTGAATAGTGTCTCAGGAAATAGAGTGGTACATGGATTAGCTCATAGGAAATTAGGGTGTTATGACAAAGCAGGCATTTAAATTATTTCTCGCTTGGTGTGTTTCAATCGTTCTGGCAGGTTGCGAAGGGCGAGTGGCAGAAACGGCACCAGAAACAGTAGACGATACTTCACCACCTTCTACTCCGGGGCAAGATTTTCAAGATGTTGCTATCGACGAAACTTTTTTCTCTCGCCCGTCTGACGAGGTGAGTGACAGTTTGGGCTTATATTCCTTCAGTGCTCCAGAAACAGAAAGTTCGACGATTCAGCATGAGGCAGTTTTTTCCTCTGAATCAGGAATGATCTTGAGCCTGAATACTTCCGATAGCAATGGAGCCAAGCCGGATATTTCAATCTTGGTGAGTACCGATACCGTCTATAAAGTTGACCATGAAACGAATGAACTCAAGGCTATCAATCACTTTAAGAATGAAATATGTGAGATTCATCCAAAAGAGCTAGTCGTCTCTTCTCTTTCTGATTCCGGTACCGGTACCGTTGAGACCTTTTCGGTTAGGCATGCGGAGTCGGTTTATGTTGTGACCGCAGTCGATGAGGAAGACGGTTCAGCGTGTGAAAACATGGATGCAAGTCGAACATATTATGAACTACCCTTAAACTATCAGTTCGATGCTTCGTTTACAGACCCCTCTCTTACTGATGAGTTGCTTATTGTTGATGAAGCTCAGGCTAAAGCAAAGTTAGTGTTTGGCTGGATTGATAACCCGGATAATGCAGGGGAATATATTTTAAATTATGGTTACCTTGGTTATAGCTTTGCGCTGAGGAAGTTAGAGTTTTTTGACCAGGACAGGAATTCTGTATGGTCGCAAACCAGAGAGCTTGCTTCCTACCCATCAATTGACGCGAATGGGTTTACGTCTCCATTTTATCTCTTTGATGTACGTACCTTGGATAATTATCAATACCTGGTCCAAATGAATCAGGATATTTTTGTTGTCGATGCAAGCACAGAGTTTTTTGCAAAGACTCAGAGTGATGTCGGCACAATATTGACCGATCGGATAATAAATATCGGCAGCTATGCTCCTTATATCGCGGGGGGTGTCGAGCCAGGGATTTATGAAGTAGAAGCGTATCATGATGATGATGACTTAGTGATCATTGATGAAGGGAAGATTTTTACCTACCCATTTTTACAAAACCAATTTACGCCTGATAGCGTCAGTCATGACTACCTTGTTGAGACAAATGACGGATTTATCTATCAGGAACAAGCACACAGACGCAAGAAAACGTTTTCACAATTCGACTATCAGCGCTGTGACGAAGAGGATGATGCTTGTAATGCCGCTCATGATGTCACGGCTTCTTCCTGGCAGTTTATAACGGATTGTGATGCCGATCTCGGCTGTCAGTTGGAGCAGGATGTTGCAGACTTGTGTGAGACTCAAGAAGAACATGATGTGAGCCAGTCTGGCAGAAATATTTGTTCTGCCGAGTTTTTTGAGCACTTGGGGGAGTTGAATAATACAGAGAACGATGCCCAGTTCGTTGGTTATATGCAGTACTTGGCAGATTCCTTGAATAAGTATGAAGTGAGTATTTTTGAAGACAGCTTGTTGTTATCTGCATCAATGCTCGAAAAAGATCTGATTGTTCGTTATTTTTATAAGCAGTCTTTGTCAGCGCCAAAATCAGTACGTGAGCATGTTATGTTTGGTGCTGAATCAGATCTATATGCTCTGGAGCACTTTGTTGAAAATAACAACGTATATATCAGTGCTTTGATTCCAGGAGCGGTGAGAAGTAATGAGTGTTATAAAAACTACCTTCGTGTTGAGTGTGACCTGGGTTCCCAAGAAGGTGGTGGGA
>NZ_LWGA01000905.1:0-6977 GCF_001635235.1 Oleiphilus sp. HI0117
AAAAGATCAGGTGTTCGATTAATACTACCTAAAGAGTGGATATATAAGGATAAAGCTACGTTTGTAAAAGCCGTGGCGCGAGAGCACAAAACTAAATTAGAGGCAGATTATAGAAAGAAAATAAAAGAACAGGCGGGGCTTAGTCTTCCTCTTATTTTATCTAGAGAAGAATTTATGGATAAAAATAATTTAAGGAAAATTATAAAGAATGAATATTTGGAAGAGTTTGATATTCAGATAACCGCAAAAGACAACTTCAAAAGCTTTTTTGCAAAGAATGAAGAAAGTTTGCGCTCAATTGTGAAGAGTGAACTAGATGAATTGAATGCAGGAATCGAAAATCAATCTAGAATAACAAAATCCATGTTAATACCTCCATTATCTCTGTTTTTATCATCCTTATTTTTGATTTTGAATTTTATGTTATTTACTAGAAATTTAGTACCGATTCGATATGCAAACCATTCTAGTATAACCCTATTTGCCATATTTTTTACGATACCTTTTATAGGTAATTTAATAAATGGGAGTAACATTTTTATAGGTGAACTTAGCAATACAAGTATCTTAAAATCAAGCTTATATGTATGGTTGAATTACATAGAGAGCCTTATATATCCACTTGGAGAATTTCTTTCTAATATTTTGTCTATATATGATTTGGGTTATGTTGATCAAGCCTGAGCTATTACAGATCATATGGCGATGCGGAGCGGCAGTTTCCTTGGTATAGATGTGAACCCCCTTAATCCTTATCAAAAGCCCTTTAAATCTTGCATGGTGTTATCATTCGTCGAGGTGCTTATTAATTGGTAATTTGTATTTAGCTTCCTTCTTTTCGATTTTATTGCTATTAGTTGTAGTGCTATCTTTGGATTCAATTTTTTCATTCCTAAGCTTATCTGGCTGCATAACTTTTGGCTCTTTGGTTTCATCGCCTAGTTTGAAACCTAGCTTAAATTTAGGCCCTTTTTTTTCTTTCCTAGGTTTAAGCTCTTGGTCTAGCTTAAATCCTAGATTAAATTTAACTGGCTTCTTTCTAGTCAGCGTTGGTTTTTGGGTTACATGCGATTGTCTTTTTTTAGTTGAATTCCTATCGGCTTCATTACTAGCAATTCTTCGAGCAACGTCTATGCCACATCGCCTAGCTTGCCCATTAAGATACTCCAACTCATCAGGTCGAACATTCAAATAAAGTAGCTTTTCTTTTATTGATTCTTCTTGAATTTTCTCATAACGGTCGAGATAGACTTTTTCTGTGCTTGGTTCTAGTGAATCAGGAATAGGGATTGCGTCTTTTCCACTCAAAAATCCAATCGTTGCAGCAAGTTCAAAAAAACGGTGTTGGATCCACTGAAGCTTAGATACTTTATACAGGTTTAGCGCTTCATTTAAATAAGCATAGATACTAGTGGGTAGATTTTTGCTATTTGAAGAGCCTTTGGATAGGGCGTTCACGTCCCTTAGCGCATTAGTCAAACATCTCTCAGTATCGTTTGGGATTCTGTACTCATATTCTTGTTCAGCTAATTTCTCGATGAAAATCTCGTGTGTGTATTTCCATTCTTTTTTGTCAACTTTTTCAAAGTACCTTTGTGAACCTTTTATACGTTGATCAATCCTATCTCTAATCTCCATTAAATCTGATAATGTATAGGCTCGCGAACGGTCATCTATCCAATATTTTTCTCCGGTTTTCTTCATATTATGAATAGCCCATGTCATAGCCTCTTGTTCCTTCTTCAGTTTCGAGGCATAAGGGCCCAAATAGTTTCTGCTGCTCAATGATTTCTCCTTTTAATTAATCTTTAGGTTCACACGAAGGTATTGGGATTTTTTAGTGGTACAACATGTAAGTTATTTCTGAATAAGGAACGATGTGACCGTTCAACTTTGTTCAGAGTAGTTACAACGCGTTGGTATTTCATCATGAGAAAACGAAAAACTTCACATTCTAACTAAGCATCTATTTCGGTAAGCATGTTTAGCAAAGCCAGTTCTGCTCCATACTCTTCTCTTAGCTCTTCTGCAATCTCGTTGAGCTCGTCTTGAGTAATCTGCTTATCTTTGAGGGCATGATTTAGTTTTGTAAGTGTATCCGCTTGACGGCCTTCCAGTTCTACAAAATGGTCAATAATACTTTTGGAGCTTATATCCACCCCTTTAGGCTCTAAAGGAAATACGCGAAAATCCAAGGAACGGCATAACGCTTCAACTAAGGTGTTAGATTTGTCGGCCTCAATAGTTCGAAGAAAAAGCTTGAGTGAAATTGCTGGTATACCTTGCTTAGAGGTGTCACCAAATCGATTCATGTCTGCACGACGAAGACCAGTAACCTCAAGAAAGTCTTCAAATTGAATTGGGTCCTTCTTTAAGTTCTCAGACCATTGGCTTATATTCATCGCCAGTTGCTGAAATCTTGCATCGTTATCAATTTCTTCATCTGAATTCTGGTGCTCAATCATCATAGCTTCTAGGTGAGCAAGCATTGCAATGGCTGCGCAGAAGTCCTCATAAACTTCACGCTTTAGCGCATTCTTTGTGGGTAAGGAAACCGCACCTTTGTCACTACTCTTTTCTTCAATTGACCGACGAATTAAGTCTTGTGTTTCAGATAATTCCTGCCGCATATTGGTGAAGACTGGTATGAGTGCTTCTTCAGATACATTCAATTTGTTGACTCGAGGCGTCAAAAGAATGCTCTTATGTCTGCAGAGAGTCATCAAAGCTTTCACATCGTTTGAAATATTGATGATATGCCAGCCCTCTGAAAGACTGAGATCATGAGTTTCAGAGGTAGGCGTCAACTTATTAGACAAAGTGCCAGCGCTTATTTCTGAGCTTAGAATCCCATGCATCAGGAATCGCAGTGCAGCACCTTTTTTACGCTTTTTATTGTTTTCGTCGATTATCTCAAGTTCGTTAACAGCATTCTGAATATCGTAGCGAAAATCCCTATACCAATCTTCAAATTGCTCCCACCCAAAACTCATTCGTTGTTTCCTACTTTAAAATCAAGAAAAATACCGTTAGAAAAATTAAAGTATAAAAAACAGTTTATTCAAGGGCTTATCTAAGAACCCAGACTTATTGTGAAAAAGCTTTTTTGTTCACGATGAAATAAAAAATATATTGAACTAAATTCTTAATCGCTATCTAGCAAAGAAAACGATTAAACGATGAGTCATGAGGAGTGCCTTGCTAAAAGCAATGCTCAGACTAGACTTTTGGTAACGGCATAAATCAAGAATTAAACTAAGGTAAACAATTGAAGATACAACACCTCATAGAAAGATACGACCTCAAGCCTCAGCATACTTACCTTCTCGAACTGGTGCCACTTATCGAAGTGATGTGGGCTGACGGAAGAAATCAGAGTAAAGAAGTATCTATTATTCATGAGATAACAGAAAAGCACGTCGCTCAATTAAATAGTCTTGTCGAGGGTGTTACCGTTGTCTCCAAAGAAGATACGAGAGAGTTTTTGAACCGTTTTCTACACGTACGACCTTCTGAGGGCTTACTTAGTGAAATAAGAGAGCTCACTATAGATTGGCTTAAAGAGACTGGTAAGGCACAAGATAAAGGCGATTCCATATTGAGCTATTGCATTGATATTGCCGCAGCGTGTGCTTCAACAGATAAGTTTGACGATAGAGTGGTCGAACAAGAAAAGCTACTTCTCAAAGAACTGACGAAAGCACTGAATATATTGAACTAGCTTTGCCGCGTCTTTGATTATTGACTCGATGCACAAATATATATTCACCAAGAAGACACATCATTCTAGAAAATGAGGACACAAGATTTGTGTGTTGAAGCATTTGTTCAACTTATTTTCGTGAGTGAAGTTCATAGCGTTTTAATCCGGTTGAGAGAATGAGCCTAGTATCTGCATTTAGTTATTACACCAAACACCCGAAGGTGACGGCCTTCTTTGGTACTCTAGCGACCTTGACAAGCGTTGTTCAAGACTTCTTCATTCAATATGCCGAGTTTGGGCACTATATCGCGATAGCAGCTATCATTTCTTTGTTGCTCATAGAAGGGTTTCATCTTGTTGATAAAGATGCTTGGCTCAAGAGGAAGTTTGGTGATGACTGGCCGGGCCTTGGGATTGCAGCCACAACAATTCTTGCCATTCTAATGTTTGGGTCATATTACTGGTCTCAGAATAACAAACCAGAGGGTGGCGTGCTTGCTGCAAATATTGAAAGTGTAAAAGATTTTCAACGCGTTTTTGATGCAGTAATGAATGAACTCGATGATATAAATAGGGGTGTCAGAGTCATTGACGAGCGTACTCAAAGAATTGAGCAAAGCAGTAAAAGAATAGAAATAGATGTCACTAAAACACACAATACTGCGTTGGATATAAAAGAAGCGCTTAATTCTGACCCGGAAACTATCGTCAAACAGTATGGCTTAACGTTAAATGAGTCCGGATATTTTAGTTTAATTTCAAGATATAGTGATCCTGAAGTTCTAGATACGCTGCTGCCCATATACAAAAACTACGGCTTTGACCTTAACCTCAGCGCCAATTACTTTCCGCTAAGCACCCGACTGTGGACCAAACTATCTACCCCCTCAATGCAGCCATTTTTCTTTTCTGACTGGACCTTAATAGAAGCGCTAGTTTTTCTTGGCGACGTACAATTACCAGGTATCGCCCCAGCACTAAGCTGGGAAGCTGAACATGGACGAAATCTCGATGGCCCATCGAAGAAAACGATTGCTCCATCCAGCATTATAAGCAAGAGTGGTGTTCATTCTTGTGGGCAATATTTGGTAGCAAAGGATAGTTGTTATAGAGCGCATAACGCTCGTTTCCGGTTGGGGACCGAAGTGACTGAGATTGATATGACTTTAGCTCACATGGCCGTACTAAGTGGAAATCTAGCCAGTGTGGAATGGCTTCAAAAGCAAGGTGTAGATTTTAGTATTCGCGACCAAAGCTATTATTATTCGCCTCTCTCTTTAGCCATCGAACTAGATAGTAAAGTCATCGTAAATTGGCTGTTGGGTTCGGCAAATGGCATTCCTAATGACGCTTCGTTTGAGTATGAAGTGGCGGTATTTAAAGCCTTCGATTCGTTCGATTCTGCTATTAATAATATCAAGTACCTGCCTTATCCTGGCGATATGAGCTATGCAGGTGTTTATGAAAAATGGCTAGCTCGATTTGATACTCAGTTACAGCACTCCCATAGCCTGCTTATGAAGCTCGACCCAGGAGAGCATAAAAATCAGATAAAGGAACGCGTGAATATTCAAATTGTTCCGTTGTTAAAGCACTGCGAAAAAATTTTAGCGAAATCTAAAGAGGCCGCTTCTCAACACAATGAAAGAATCAATCAAGCACAACGTTATAAAGACTATGGCATTGGTTCAGTAGAGCAAATTGATAGGCAAATTGATCATCAGAGAGAAATGATCGATAAGTACGAAGCTTTTGTTAAGGAACATCGAGCGTCACTGGATATTGACGAAAAAAGTTATGAAGATTTACAACAAGAAATGGATTCTAAACAGATGCTTTTTGATCAAGTGCAGGAGCATAGATATAGCTTGAATCAATTTAGACAAGAAGAGGAATGGATGAACGCGTTAAAAAAAGAAGGAAGCATTAGGAAATCAATGATTGCGCTAAAGTCTAAAGTTTCAAAAGCAAAATTTGAAGTCACCTCTTCCAAGTCAAGTATTCGAAGTGTTACCGAAAAAATAGATAAAGCTCACAAAAAAATAGAAGAGCTTCAGAGCATCCGCGATGTGATGAGCAAAGAAGAGGCTGGCCCAAATAACGTTTTGACTCCTTTAGGTCTAAACCTAGAGAGTGCTTGTGCTCGTGCTGAGAGGTTTATCGATACCTTGTGAATTTATTAACCAGACCATTTTTGTTGTGAAGACTTTATGAGTAGAAAAGAAGATTTATCATCACTCGTTTCTGAGAATGGACAGAACATTAAACAGGGTGAAGATGTCACTAGAAAAATCGAAAATCTTGAGCATGCAAACGAAACTAACAGTTCGATATCTGATATATCAAAGTTAATTCCTGTTGTTTCTGCCGAAATAAATAAGGAACTCAAGTCTCTTTCCGAGCAGGAAAGAATGAGAGTTTTTAAACAACTCGTTCATGAGCTTAAGTTTATAGATGTTTGTGGCCTGGAAGATCCGGGTCTTGGTTTTTTGCTGGCCATGCTTCAAGTACCCATCATCCAGAGAGGCGTTAGTCTCTACTATGGTCGACCCTCCTTTCTCTTGCATGAGGGTTCCGCTATCGCAGCGCAGAGAAAACTGTTGCTTGAGAGTGTCACGCTTAAACCACCTGGAGGGCAAGACCATCTAGACTGGTTTGGTTATCAGGCGAAGAATCATACGCTCGTTGAAGCATGGAAGAAAATGCTCAAGCCTGCAGAAAAAAGCATTATGGAGGGTGATCTTTCGGGTTTATTGAATGGTTACTTTACGGTATTCGGTGAACAATCTGACTTTTGTATAGATTGGGTGACACAGAACCACAAAGCATGTGATTACTTGGTTTATAGAGATAGGGCGAAACGTCTCAATAGCCATTTAAAGTCATTCATTTCTGGACAAGACAAAGCATTGGAGAGCTTATGTGATGGATATGCTCAAGCAAGGCTAAATGTAAACAAAGGGCCAAGAGCAATATTTACATTAATGGGGGAGCCGGGAACTGGAAAAACGCTTCTTGCTGAAACTTTTGCTGAGCAATTGGAAAACGTTGAAGGTGAGCCCTTCAATTTCTTGCGCTTTGATATGCAACAATATACCGATGAAAAGGCTGTTGCATCGCTGTTGGGTGTGGGGCAATTTTACGCTGACCCATCTATGGGCGAACTCACTACTCAAGTTTATTGCTACCCCAAAACAGTCATTCTTTTTGATGAAATTGAAAAGGCACATCCGCAAATCATTCAATCTTTGTTGGCAATCTTAGACAGAGGTCT
>NZ_LWGA01000906.1:0-3395 GCF_001635235.1 Oleiphilus sp. HI0117
TTAAGCTAGAGGCTTTAGTAGAGTTTCCAGAGGGAGCATCTCCGGAAACTCTGGTAGGTAGAAACTATACATACGGGCTTGAATTGAGTGATGGTATTAATTCAACTTCTGAAACATATGATTTCTCTGTTGCTGCAAACGCTCTTTCTTTCTCGGGAGGCTCGATTATCAACGAGGGGGCTTCCTCTATCGCAAGCATTAATAATCTTGTAACGGCCTATAATGCTGGTAACACCCTCGTTTGTAACCAAGTTGGTGACATAAGTTTAGGCCGTAGGGATGTCGACGGCGTGCATGTTTACCCTGCAGCTTTCCTTGTTGAATTAGAGGCACCTGTCTCAAAACGGACAACTGCTTATTATAAAACCACATCCAAATACAGCTCAGATCTGCGAGAAAGAAACGCCTCGAACATAGAGTATGCTCGCCCTGATGTTGATTATCGTTCAATTGCAGAGGGTGATGGTAAGGTAGTCTTTGAGGCTGGGCAGTCAGCCTGTTTTGTGTTGGTAGAGACAATTGATGATGGGATAATTGAGAGTAATGAGACCTTTGAAATAGAATTTACCTCGGTAGAAGGTGCGCTGATAGACATTGCTTCAGCAAATAAAACTATTGAAATTATCGACAATGAGCCTAGCGTAACAATGTCAAATATTGAAAGTGTAGGAAATGAGGGCTCCTCTTACAACATTCCCGTTAACCTACGGGCACCCTATGTAGCAGACGTTGAAATTGCTATTTATGTCGATACAGATAAAACAACAGCGGAGCAGTCTGATTATTTGCTTACCCCTGAAAACGGAGTTTTGCTGATTCCTGCTGGTAGTCTAAACGGGGCGATTTCCGTTGATATTCTAGAGAACGAAGATTTCGATGACGACTTAAGCGAAGATGAAAAAATAGTTATCCGTACAGATATTGAGGATATTATTGATGCAGAGCCAAGTGAGTTTATTATCAATGACTGGGTCGATAACGCAGTTGTTGCAAGAGGTGAAATTGGACAAGAGGCTGTAGATTTTACTATTGACTCAAATGGCCGTGTAATTTCCTTAATTTCTGACACTTCAAATATTAATAGCGTAATTACCTTGAGTTTGAGGCATCGTTCTGGCGATATTGCTTTAGTTGACGGCCTGTCTGACTTGGTCATTGCGCTTCCAGATACGAATCTTAAGCCAATATCAATTTCGACAAGTAAGGATGAAGTTGATCGAATAGTTATTGTGTACGAAGTGGAAGCGCAAAATGCTGATGGTTTTTTTGGACGCCGCGATTTTGGCGTTATGGTCTTGGCTGGGAGTGAATCCGGCGCGTTTGATGTCGAGTCTACTTCATATTATGGAAGCGAGGAAGATGATTTCATAAGCAGTACTCGCTTGTATGGTAAGGAATTGTACGTTTCGGGAAATACCTCTGGGTTCATGTTGAATGGTGAGCCTGCCGATATTGCGAATCGAGGCGGAGTCGACGGCTTTGTCTATAAAATTGATATCACTAACAATGCACCTGTTTGGTATCGCTTTGTTGGAACTGAAGAAGACGATGACATAAAAAGCATCGATGCGGGCAATCGAGACCTGATTTCGCTTAGCGGAATAAGAACGAGTTCGATGGATGGAGCTATTGGTTCACTTTCTGTAAGCACAAAGCTCACTCGCGAGAATGTAGATTTTCCAGAAATAAGTTCAAACCGTGATGATAATGTAAGGGTGATCAGATATGACTCTGACCTTTCCGGCTTTAGTGTGCTAGCTGATGGCCTTGGATTAGAGTACTCAACCACAGGTGTGACAAGCTCGTTAACCAGGGATGTGGTGGTTTATAGTTATGATTCTGCTTTTAATTCGACTGGTTATACAGAAATTTCTTCATCCGGGGCTGATGTTGGTGTCGCGATGATAAATACTGATGAAGACGACTTGCTTATTGTCGCAGGACAAACTGATGGTCAGTTTTCTGATCAAACCAAACTTGGTGGTGATGATGCCTTTGTGACGGTACTTGGCAGAGAGGGAGCCGGATATTCACAGATTGGGCTTGTGCAATTTGGTTCAATACAAAATGACAGAGTGATATCACTTAAGGAGTATAGTGATAGTAAGTTTCTTGTGTTGTGGAGTGAAATGCAAACTGACCCTGGGCAGGAGACTTATAGGATATCGGCGTTTTCTAATAGTGGCGAAATGTTGTCCTCGCCACTATAGCGTTTCACAATGATAAAGTGGTGCTCAGAGGCTATAAGCGCCTTTTAGTAGCATTCTCAACTGAAGCTTTGTCTTGTCTGCTTCTTTCGTGCGTTCGGTCTTTGTGGCGTCCAGGCAGTTGCCGCCCATCTGAAAAACAATCGTTACCATAGCTTCCGCTAAAGCGTTGCGCGTCTGATAATCCAAGGCGGCTTTGTTTGTTCCTTCTATCGCGCGCACTTTAAGATATTCTTCAAGCTCAGTAACAACGTGTCGAATTTCCAAATTAATCGCAGATCTAAACTCTTGAGAGTTACCAGTATGCTCCCGTAACAACAAACGAAAGTGGTTTGTGTTGCTCATAAGGTATTCAATAAAGGTATCGACAGAAATATCAATTGCAGTGCCTTGTTCTTGAATTCTGGAGCGAGCCTTTCTAAGAAGTTGGCGTAATGCTAAACCTGCCTCTTCGACCAAGGCTAAACCAAGGTCGTTCATGTCATCGAAGTGTCGATAGAAGGAGGTTGGTGCAATACCCGCCCCACGTGTTACCTCACGCAGACTGAGCCCGGAATAGACGCGCTCGGGACTCAATAAATCTAGAGCACTATCTAATAAAGCTCTTCGTGTTTTTTGTTTCTGCTCAGAACGTTTTGTCACAGCTACTTTTCTCAGAACAATTAATAATTTAGCGTATTCGATAATGATAGCACTAACAATTAGTCTTGTGGGCGTAATCCACTCATAATTAACGATAATTAGCTATCGCCAGTGCGGCCTAAGTATCAGCTAGATTAACCTGCGCTCATTTTATTCTTGGATAAGTTATTTAATACCTTGCGGGTAGTGCATGGTGAATTTAATCTGTTGAAATATTGCGTTTCTGCCGCACATCGTCAATGCCACCTGCATTTGTAACTCTGCTATACCCGGCTGCAATCAAAGCATTCTTCGCTTTTTCCGCGCGCACACCCCTGGCGCAATAAACAACAATCTCAGTGTTTTTGTCGGGATACTGCCGGCTAACTATAGGAACGATTTCGTTGTGGGTGGCACGTAGGTCACCATCTATATGGTCGAAAGTGTGTTCAATTTTACTTCTCACGTCGATCCAGACAGGGTCTGCCAATATGATATTGGAGCCAAAGGTGGCAAAACATAGTAATACTAGGCGGAATAAATAGGATGGTAATCTCATAGCTTTAA
>NZ_LWGA01000907.1:0-4257 GCF_001635235.1 Oleiphilus sp. HI0117
ATACCAATTCCGTTTTTTTAACCAGTATTGAAGCTTATATAGAACCATGACCAAACCGCATTTTTAACAAGCGCTGACTTTCAGCAACAACCGAAAACGCACTTTTAAGCTGATGCCTCAACAAAGGAGATAACTCATCCGGGTTTAAGTGGTTTGTCGCTGGCTGCGACAGCATCATTGCCCTACTCTGACTATCCAAACGCAAACGAGCAATAAACTCATGAGCATCTCTTAGGTTGCTCGCTTCGGAGGCAGAGAGTACTTTTGCACTTTCCAAAGCTTGTAGCCGGTTACTGGTATTTACCTCTTCAATTCCTTTCATCAAGCAGTACAAACGAACCAGGGCAACAATCGGCACGGTGCCCCGTAGTTTTAGATCCAATACCGGGTTGTGATTGCCATCTTTCTCTAGCACAAAGGTTTTGAAAAAGCCTAAAGGCGGTGAGGTCTGAAGCGCATTTTCTGACATACATGCCTGAAAGATGGTGTTCTTTTGAGCCTCCTCCAATACCAAGTTACTTAAAGACTTCGTCAGCTCACGCTTGCCAGCAACGTGGCGAATATCATAAAAAATACTGGCATGCATTAGCGCCTTGGGTTCAGGCTGACGGATCCAGCGAGTAAAGTACTGCTTCCAAACCTCTAAAGGCTGACGCCATTTATCAGTCTGCGCCATCACCTCTCCCGGGCAATATTTCAAACCTGATTTGTCCAGGCCTTCATTTACGAATTCAGCAAAGCGTTTAAAGTAATCTTCCATTTCCTGTGTTGCAGCATCATCGAGAATCATACCGTTATCTTGATCTGAGCCAAGCATCTGATCTTGTCTAGCCTGTGAGCCAAATACCACCCAGGCGTATTCGCATGGTTCATCTCCAAAAGTCTGTCGAGCAAGGACAATCAGCTGACGAGTTATGCTATCGGTGATCGAGGTAATGATCCGGCCAATCTCATCGGCTCTAACATTGGCGCGAATAAGCTTGCAGGTCAGTTCAGGCAACTGTTTACTGAGTGAATAAAGCGTATCCCGGTTACTGGCTCGGTTAATTGCCTGAATCATATAAACCGGTTCACTATTTTGAGCACGGATAAAGTCATTCAGCGTAATAATTCCAACCGGTTTCGCATTCTCGACAACGGGAAGATGATGGATATTCGCTGTCATCATAGACAGCTGTGTTTCATACACTGTTTGATCGGCTTTTATCGTTCTCAGGCTTGTACTCATTACTTCAGAAACCGGAAGCTGAGGGTCGATTCCTTTAGCTAAAACACGAGAGCGAAGGTCTCTGTCCGTCAATATCCCACACAATTCCCCCTCATCCAAAAGCAAGATAGAACTCACTTTTGCGTCGGACATCTGCAAGGCAGCTTCTTGAATACTGGTCTCTTTCGATGCACACAAAGGCGACTTAACCATCAACTCCGACACCAGCTGGTTGAGTCGGTAATCTCTATACGCCGTGGCGTCGTGACTCGCCTGTTCAGTGATCTGCAAAGACTTATCAGTCTCACGGGAGAAAAACAGCGCAAAGGTATCGTTCTCGGTCGACAGTCTGTCTATAAAGCTCTTTGGCAGGCAATAAACCAGGCTGTCTTCGAGGTAAGTTAATTGAGTTGTGGTGGCGTCAGGCCTTTGTTCACCGCCAACACCATAGATATCACCGCTACTTAAGCGGTCTAGAAATAGACCTTGAGCGTCTTTGAGCTCGACGCTGCCAGAACGTAGTAAGTAAAGTGTTTCATCAAGGCCTTGTTGTTGTATCTCGGTGCCTGCTTTCTCATAGCAAATAGATAACTTCTTCAGGCACAGCTCTAGCGCAGCATCCCCTAACGCACTAAAAGGCGGGCACTGTGATAGAAATTGTTTCTTATCATCTAGCTCCATAAACTTATGACCCTGTATTCAAACGGCGCAAGCCTCTACCAATCATCTCTGGGAAAAATCGTGTCATACTGGAAAAACGTTGTTTCTGTGCTGCCGTAAAATGTGGTCGAATTTGCTAACATCGCCACTCGTAATTCATTCTTATCATCAATTGGGCCTTGTAGTGAGATAGCCCACTGCTCTCCCGCATCATCTGATTTTTCTAACATTAGCGGCTGAGCATCTTTATTTTGTTCACTAACCAAAGCAACTTGTGCTCCCTGTAAAGGGTGATTTGATCGCGCTTTTAGAACTGGCTGACTACCGCCAGTTTGTACCAGCTGAAACTTAACTTCTAAATCCCCATTTCTAAAGGTACATTGCCCGCTCTGATAACGACAGTTAGACCTGGCCACCATGGCATAGCTTTCACCCTGTGCAGCGCTTTCAGGAATATCCGAAACAATATAGTCCGTCGCAAAATAGCTCACAATCGCGAGCAAGGGTGCAACCACCATCGCTGTCGTCATATGTTTGTTTTTAAACATTTTTATTCTCCATCTATCATCAAGTGAAGGAAAAAGGGGGAAGCCTAAACCGCAGACTTCCCAAAAAAATCTTAGCGCCGCAACACGACCAGCGCCAAGAGGCCACAATATCAATTCTCATTCACTAACTTAGTGCGCATGCGCTTCACCAGCGCCAGCCGGTACACGGATATGTTCAACCAAATCTTGAACATGCTGTGGAGGCTCAACCGTCAATTTCGACACAGCAAAGGCAACGGTAAAGTTAACCACGGCACCGATCGCACCAAAGGCGTTCGGCTCAATTCCCAAGAACCAGTTAGCTGGCATATCACCTAAGAAAGACGTACTAGCCACAAACATGATTCCCTTGTGCTGGAAGACGTAAAGCAGTGTCACACCAATCCCGGAAATCATACCCGCGATTGCACCTTCCTTGGTCACCTTCTTGCTAAAGATACCCATCATTAAGACCGGGAAGATCGAAGAGGCTGCCAAGCCAAAGGCTAAGGCGACGGTACCCGCGGCAAAGTCTGGCGGGTTAAAGCCGAGATAGCCTGCAAAGGCAATGGCTCCTGCCATGGCAACCCTACTCGCCATGAGTTCATTCTTTTCTGAAATGTCAGGCCTAAAGACACCCTTGAGTAAGTCATGTGATATTGCCGAGGCAATAGCCAGCAATAAGCCTGCAGCGGTCGAGAGTGCGGCAGCCAAACCACCCGCTGCAACTAAGGCAATAACCCAATTAGGCAACTGCGCGATTTCCGGATTAGCAAGAACCATAATGTCACGATCCACTTTCACCATTTCATTTGTTTCTTTGTTAGACGTGTATTGAACCTTGCCATCCCCATTCTTGTCTTCAAACTTCAACAAGCCTGTTGTTTCCCACTTTTTGAACCAATCAGGACGCTCGTCATAAACAAGGTGCTCGCCTTTAGCAGGTTCAATAGTATTCATTAGGTTCAAGCGTGCCATCGCTGCCACAGCAGGTGCAGTCGTATAGAGAATGGTAATGAAGACTAGCGCCCAACCAGCAGACGTTCGCGCATCCTTCACTTTAGGAACCGTAAAGAAGCGTATAATCACGTGAGGCAAGCCCGCCGTACCAATCATCAAAGACATGGTATAAACAAACATGTTCGTGGTACTGAGCCGAGCCTGTGTGGTGTATTCAGCAAAACCGAGTTCCGAGACGACTTGATCGAGTCGATCAAGCAAGAAGGTTTCACTACCCACCATAGTACTGCCCAATCCAAGCTGTGGAATCGGATTTCCGGTTAGGTGTAAAGAAATAAAGACAGCCGGAATCGTGTAAGCAAATATCAATACGCAATATTGAACAATCTGCGTATAGGTAATGCCCTTCATTCCGCCCATGACGGCGTAGAAAAAAACAATGCACATACCGGTTAACAAGCCTGTTCCGTAATCCACTTCAAGGAAGCGGGAGAAAGCGACACCGATACCTTTCATCTGGCCGATAACATAGGTTACCGAAGCTACGATCAAACAAACCACTGCGACAATACGAGCAGTTCTAGAGTAGAAACGGTCGCCAATAAACTCTGGTACGGTAAACTTACCAAACTTTCTTAGGTAAGGTGCCAAGCACATTGCCAGCAATACATAACCACCTGTCCAGCCCATTAAGAAGACCGAACCGCCATAGCCATAAAAAGCAATTAAACCCGCCATTGAGATAAACGAAGCGGCAGACATCCAGTCAGCAGCGGTTGCCATTCCATTTGCAACGGGGTGAACACCACCACCGGCCACATAGAATTCTTTGGTAGACCCGGCACGCGCCCAGATGGCTATGCCAATATACATAGCAAATGTAATACCCACCACGATATAAGT
>NZ_LWGA01000908.1:0-2145 GCF_001635235.1 Oleiphilus sp. HI0117
ATCCGATTAATATTGTTTTGTTATCGGCCATATTGGTTGCGAGCTTTTTAATAAAAATCTATTTTTGGTCTCTAATTATCATGATCGTTGCAAGTTGGATTGCACCCGGCAGCGGGCACCCAGCCTTACTCTTGATTAATCAGATTACCGAGCCCTTGATGAAGCCCTTTCGTAAGATCTTGCCAGCTATGGGCGGCTTGGATTTATCACCAATATTTGCATTTCTTACGCTTCAGGTGCTCGAAACGGTCGTGAGCCATTTAATGCGAATGATCTGACGCTTAGATAGTCTTAAGGGCTAAGCTTTGTGTAGGGAATGCCAATACCCGCACAGATAAATTACCTATAAGGGTCTATGATCGTGAAGGAATAGGCGGAAGCTTTTAATGGCTCGCCTGGAATGATTGCTTTTAAGCACGTTAAGTGGTGACTTTGCATGTCTATAAACGACTTATCACAACAGGTTGATGCCTTCCATGATTGGAAGCGGCAGCTGAGTAGCTCCGTTGAGCGCTACAAACAGTGGTTGGTCGATGCTGGCTTGTATAGTAACGAACTCGATGCTCGCTTACAGCGTGGTTTAGGGCTTTTACACGATGAGTTACTAACGGTAGCCCTGGTTGGGGAATATTCCCGAGGTAAAACAGAACTGATCAACGCCTTGGTATTCTCAAGCTTTGGCCAGAGAATGTTACCGTCCCAGGCGGGTCGTACGACCATGTGCCCGACTGAAATTTTCTACGATCAACACCAGAAAAAAAACTACCTCAAGCTATTACCGATCGACTCCCGATCACAAAACCAGACCATTAGCGAATTAAAAAAGAGCGACCATGAGTGGCGTTATTTTCCCATTGATCCTCGTAATCAAGAGTCGATGGCTGAAACACTCAGGCAAATCGCTGAAACACGAGTGGTTTCTTTTGCCCAGGCGCGTGAACTAGGCTTTGATGAAGGCTCGCTGGAACGCGCCAAGAATTCAGATAAGGTCTTAATACCGGCGTGGCGCCATGCTTTATTGAGCCTTGATAGCCCGATCTTACGCAAAGGTTTATGTATCCTGGATACGCCAGGTTTAAACGCCTTAGGCTCAGAGCCCGAACTCACCATTAGCATGATTCCTAATGCCCAGGCTGTTATCTTTATGCTGAGTGCTGACACGGGCGTTACAGCCAGTGACATGGCAATCTGGAAGCAGTATATCGATGTGCATGAGTCTGAACACCGTGCAGGTCGTTTTGCTGTGCTGAATAAAATAGATGTGCTCTGGGATGACCTGCAGGGTGAACCGCATATTAGTGCTTCGATTGAGCAAATTCGGCACCTAACAGCCAAGCAGCTGAATATGGATGCAGAAGATGTTTTGCCTTTATCTGCAAAACAGGGTTTGATTGCTAAAATCAGAAAAGACCATTCATTATTGCAAAAAAGTGCTTTTCCTAAATTGGAGAAGCTAATTTCCAAGCGAATTATTGCCGAGCGTGAGTCAACGATTTACAAAGATCTTCTGCGAGATTTGCAAAAGATGCTGCATGGCTCGCAATCAGTTTTGAATGACCGTTTGGCTAACTTATACGAGCGTCACGAAGGGCTAGAAAGAGAAGTACTAAGCCCCGAAATGTTGCAGAATCTAGCCAAAGAAACGCACACCGAGCACGATATCTATCACCGCAAACTGATCACTTTACGCTCTAGTCGACGTTTGATGGAGTCGCAAGGAGAAGTATTGCAGCAATTGGTTAGTGAAGAGCGCTTGAAAGAAGTGCTCAAACATACCAAGCGTGATATGCAAGATTGTTGGAGCACCGTTGGCTTGGTTCACTCGATGAATAAATTTTTCGATAAGATGGATAAAGAACTCGATAATGTCGAGAGTGAAGCAAAAATTGCCGACAAAATGGTTCATGCAATTTATAAGCGCTTCAAGTCGGACGTTCATGCCAAGTACCTTAAACCAAGAAAGTTTACAATTGGTGAGCAGCGCAAAGCGCTAGAGGCTTTGAAAGCAAAGTTGGTGAAGTTCTGTCGACGACCTAAAATGTTTATGACGGAACAATCGGTGCTGATAAATCACTTTTTTAATACCTTTGCTGCAGAGATGCGTCTGATCCAGCTGCAAATTATTAAACAAGCCAAGCAGTGGCC
>NZ_LWGA01000909.1:0-6593 GCF_001635235.1 Oleiphilus sp. HI0117
TGCAGTTTTTCTTCCTACACCAGGCAAAGCCTCAAGCTCTTCTCTGGTTTGTGGGACCTCACTATTATGCTTATCTATCAGTATGTTGCATGTTTTAATGACGTTTTCTGCTTTTGCATTAAACAGGCCAATGGTTTTTATATAAGCCTTTAAGCCATCAAGGCCCAAGTCTCTAATTGTTTCGGGGGTATTGGCAATGGGAAACAGTTTATCGGTTGCTTTATTTACACCTTTGTCAGTTGCTTGGGCTGATAAGACGACAGCTATCAGTAACTCAAAAGGGGAGCTGTAGTTCAGCTCTGTCTCGGGGGATGGGTTTTCATTTCGTAAGCGTGTAAAAATTTCAGTGCGTTTGCTTTTATTCATAAGGTAGTAGCTAATATAGGCGGTAGGGAATGTTTACTTTTTGTGACTCTTTATGTATGAGGTTTGTATTTAAGATTTAATAGAGTATACTGCAGGCAGCCTAGAAAGCCCGGCTATTTTTTTATGTTCTGTGTTTAGACTTGCTAGTAATAGTGTTCAACCCGGTAAGCATAAGTTATATCCAGTTTTTCGGCGATTTTATGTTTTAGTTTTTTAGTCAGGATATGATTATGTCAGATAGAGTTACTGGTAAAGTTAAGTTTTTCAACGAATCTAAAGGTTTTGGTTTCATCGAGCAGGAAAATGGCCCAGACGTGTTTGTACACTTCAGCGCTATTCAATCTGATGGCTTCAAGACTCTTGCTGAAGGTCAGACTGTAGAATTTACAGTTGGTACTGGTCAGAAAGGTCCACAAGCTGAGAACGTTACTCCTATGTAATTTCTCTCGATGAGCATGCTACCCTCGTGGTATCAGCTTATTGAAAAAGAGCGCTTTTTAGCGCTCTTTTTTTTGCCTGTAAAAAATGCAGAGTGAGCAGTTCGCATGAGAGTGCTTGACGCCGAACTCCTAATAAACTCTTGGTTTAGCGTGAAATCGAGGGCTATGAGTGGTATCTTTTCGCTTTTATCGTGAAGGGAAGTAGGTATGAGCTCCAAACTGAGCGGCAAAAAGATATTACTTGGGATAACCGGCGGTATCGCAGCTTACAAATCTGCAGACCTGTGCAGGCAGCTCGTTAAGGCTGGCGCACAAGTACGTGTTGTGATGAGTAGGGGAGCTCAGCAATTTATTACCCCACTTAGCCTGCAGGCTTTGTCTGGTAACCCCGTCCAAACTGAACTGTTAGACTCCGATGCAGAAGCAGGAATGGGTCACATTGAACTGGCAAAATGGCCAGATCTTATCTTGGTTGCTCCAGCCACAGCTGACTTTTTAGCGAGATATGCTCAAGGTATGGCGGGCGACTTGCTTAATACTTTGCTGTTGGCTAGTACTGCTCAGGTATTCCTGGCGCCTGCAATGAATCAGGCTATGTGGTTGAACCCACTGACTCGGCGGAATATTTCTGAATTGACTAAAACTCTGGGGTCTGCAGTGACAATCCTGGGGCCAGCACAGGGAGAACAAGCCTGTGGGGATGTCGGTCCTGGCAGAATGTTAGAGCCCGCGGAGCTGTGTGAGTCGCTAGAGATATTAATTACTAAAGAACCATCTAGCTTATTGGCTGGGCGTAAGGTAGTGATCACTGCCGGACCAACACAGGAAGCGCTTGACCCGGTCCGCTATATTAGTAATCACAGCTCGGGGAAAATGGGCTATGCACTTGCTGAAAGTTGTGTTCGTGCAGGGGCAAAGGTTACCTTGGTTTCTGGCCCGACAAAACTTGACGCGCCCGATGGAGTTGAGCGTTTGAATGTATTGTCAGCAGTAGAAATGAGGGATACTGTTTTGGCACAGCTTGGCGGTTCAAATAATATTTTCATTGCGTGTGCAGCGGTGGCGGACTACAGGCCTCAGACGATACAAACAAAGAAAATAAAGAAGAAGCCTGATGAAGGCGAGTCGATGACTATTACCTTAGAGCAAAATCCGGATATTGTAGCGACAGTTTCCTCATTAAAGTCACGTCCTTTTACCGTTGGTTTTGCTGCAGAAACACATGATGTGTTGGATTATGCCAGAGACAAACTTAAGCGTAAGAACTTGGATATGATTATAGCGAATGATGTATCCAAGCCCGAGATAGGCTTTAACAGTGATCAGAATGAGGCATGGATAATTACTGCGCAAGATGAAAAGGCTTGCGCTAAGCAGTCCAAAGCCTCTTTAGCTGAAGAAATAGTAAAGGATATAGCAAAAAAAATGGATGGAAGCGCTTCTTAGCGAAACTCGCATATACAAAGCGAAAGAAGCATCTAAACTTATGTCGACAGTAAATAAATATTGAGAAGATCTGATAATGACGCGACAAACACTACAGGTAAAAATCTTGGATGAACGCTTGGGTTCAGAAATCCCCATGCCAGAATACGCAACTCAAGGCTCTGCTGGAATAGATTTAAGGGCTTGCTTAGATAAAAGCATAGAGCTGGCTCCTGGTGAAACCGTTTTGTTACCTACAGGGTTGTCTATTTATATCGAAGATCCGAATCTGGCTGCGATGATATTACCGCGATCCGGACTTGGGCATAAACATGGTATTGTTTTGGGCAACTTGGTAGGCCTGATCGACTCAGATTACCAAGGGCAGTTAATGGTTTCTTGCTGGAACCGGGGGAACTCAAACTTTGTTATTGAGGTTGGTGAACGCATTGCGCAGTTAGTGCTTGTGCCGGTTGTTCAGGCGCAATTTGAGGTTGTTGAAGAATTTACGGAAAGTGCTCGCGGTGAGGGCGGTTTTGGTTCGACTGGCAGAGCATAGTAACAATAGAGTGAGAGCTTGAGCATGTTCAAAAAGAAAGATACGGTTGTCAAAGATAGCACTAAAGAAGAGGCGGCAGCCAAGAAGCCTGCGAAGAAAGTCAAATCTTCAAAGAAAACAAAAGTAGGAAAAAGCCTGGTATCGTGGATATACCAACCGGCCTTACTTGTGTTGATAGGCTTGACTGTATCGTATTTTTTAATTGACCAGTTCTCGCTACGTCAAAATGAAATTGCATTTAATGCAGAGGTAGATCAACAGCGTCTAGACTCTCTGGCTCAAAGTTTTAATGCTTACATAGATGCGAAAAAGCGAAGTGTAGCCAATATATCTTTACAAGATTCTGGCGAAGAAGGCTTATCAAGTCGTCAACTTAAGAGCTTTTGGGCAGAGCTTGATGCTGTTTATCAGGTGCCTAGTTCCAAGCTAGAAAGTTTGCGACAAAATAACCCAGCGCTTTCTTTTGCCAGTATCGACTTGCTGAGGCGTTCGCTAAAGAAAGAGAGCTTATTAATAGAACCCTTCTTTAACGAAGGTGTTTGGTATATTCAGTTTGCAAGCCCTGTAAAACAACGTGAATCACAAGCGTTGTCTGGTGATATTATGCTGGCTATATTTCAGTTGAATATCATCGAGTCAACTCTCAAGCAGAGTGAGGCGGCAAGTGCTGGTGAGGTGGCTTTGGCATCTCAGTCCGGGCGAGCGATCTTATCCTTTGGAAAAGGCAACTCGGCAAATAAACTAAAGAGTGCTACCAGTGTGCCTGGCGTCACAATTACCTACGCTCCTGATGCTAGAAAGTCCTTACAGATTGACCGAATAATGGTGATGATTATTTTGCTTGGGGTAGGTGTTGTGCTAATTCTTGGGCTAGTGTTAATCGCTCGGATGAACATGCTAAGTGTTCGTAAAGATATTCTTCAAGTTAGTCAAATGGCAGCTGGGCTTGCTTCGGGTGGCAAAACTGGGCGTGCCTCCTTCTCCTTTGGAGAGTTCACAGCAATGTCGTCAGCTGTATCTGAACACATAAAGCACTTATCCGCGAGTGCGAAGAAGTCTGTGCAACAGACCGCTAATAAGCCAAAAGAAGAGCAGTCTAAAAAAACAGCTCCTGTTTCGAATGACGTAGAAGATGATGCGCCTCTGTTTGATGATGATTTGCTTGATTTGGATGTGTTAAATGATGCAGAAGGCTCTGGAGCGCTTGGTGATACAGATGATATGGTTTCGGAAGTGCAAGGTCTGGATATAGATATTCCCCAGACTATTTTCCGCGCCTATGATATCCGGGGTGTGGTTGACGAAACCTTAAACGAAGGGCTTGTAGAGTTAATAGGTAAAGCTATTGCAAGTGAGGCGCTTCTTCAAGGGCAAAACGCGATATGCGTCGGGTTTGATGGTCGTTATTCTAGCGTACCGTACTCGGATTCATTGATCCGCGGGATCTTGAGTACCGGCCTGGATGTCGTCAATGTTGGGCAGGTTCCCACGCCGGTTTTATATTTCTCTACGCACCACTTTAAAACAGGAAGTGGTGTGATGATTACAGGCAGTCATAATCCAGCTAATTATAACGGCCTTAAGATCATGCTTGATGGTAAAACCTTGGCTGGCGATGATATTCAAAAGCTCTACAACCGTATCTTGTTGCAGGACTTTGAGCATGGAGAAGGTTCATGTACAGATAGCGATGTGACCCAAGAGTACATGGACACAATTCTAAATGATATTGCTGTTGCTGCGCCTTTAAAAGTTGTATTGGATGCGGGTAACGGCGTGGGCGGGAAGGTTGCGCCACAACTAATTGAAGAACTTGGTTGTGAAGTTATTCCATTGCATTGTGAGGTTGATGGTAGTTTTCCTAATCATCACCCTGACCCTAGTAACCCAGACAATCTCAGAGACTTGATTGCCGCAGTGCAAGAGCATGATGCGGATATCGGTTTAGCCTTCGACGGCGATGCAGATCGTTTGGGCGTTGTAACCAATACAGGTAAGATTATTTGGCCTGATCGTTTGTTGATGTTGTTCGCCAAAGACGTTGTCTCCCGTAACCCGGGAGCAGATATCTTATTTGATGTTAAATGCTCTCGACGCCTTAATGGTTTGATTAGCAGTTATGGCGGTCGCCCGGTAATGTGGAAGAGCGGACACTCTTATATGAAAGCTAAAATGAGAGAAACCGGGGCATTACTTGCTGGTGAAATGAGTGGTCATGTATTCTTCAAAGAGCGTTGGTTTGGCTTCGATGACGGTCTCTATGCTGCCGCTCGTTTATTAGAAGTCTTGGGTATTGAAGATCGCTCTTCTGAAGAAGTATTTGCCGATTTTCCTGAAGACTTAAGTACGCCTGAGATAAATATCAGTGTGACAGATGAGTCTAAATTTATGATCGTTGAAAGTCTGTGTGCTTTGAAAGACCAGTTTGTTGGTGGAAATATTTCCACGATAGATGGTTTACGAGTCGAATACCCAAATGCCTGGGGTTTATGTCGTGCATCCAATACCACTCCCGTATTGGTTCTGAGGTTCGAGGCTGATAATGAGGCAGCTTTAGAAGAAGTGAAGTCGATATTTAGGACGCAGCTTCAGATAGTCGATCCATCAATTGAATGTAATTTTTAGGTCAACCATTCTGACCTTTATTGTTTGTTAGGAAAAATATGAGTTTAACAAGAGAATCTGCTGGCCAGGTGGCTTCAGTATTAAGCAAAGCACTGCCTTATATTCAGCGCTTTTCAGGTAAAACCTTGGTGATTAAGTATGGTGGCAACGCCATGGAGAACGAAGACTTAAAGAACAGCTTTGCAAGAGATGTTGTGTTGATGAAGTTGGTGGGCATCAATCCGATTGTTGTGCATGGGGGCGGCCCCCAAATAGGTGACTTGCTTGAGCGTTTGAATATTGAAAGCCACTTCGTTGATGGTATGCGTGTCACCGATAGCCAGACGATGGATGTGGTCGAGATGGTCTTGGGCGGAAAAGTGAATAAGGAAATTGTTGCTCTTATTAACAGCAATGGAGGTAAGGCAATAGGTCTTACAGGGAAGGATGCAAACCTGATCAAGGCAACTAAACTTCATGTCGATAAAATAACTCCAGAAGTTGATCGACCAGAAATTATAGATTACGGTCATGTTGGTCAGGTCAAGTCGGTCGATACCTCGGTTATTGATATGATGACCAAAAGTGATGTGATACCCGTTATTGCACCGATCGGAGTCGGTGAAGATGGGATGTCTTATAATATCAATGCTGACTTGGTTGCTGGAAAAGTAGCTGAGGCGGTAGCAGCAGAAAAACTTATTCTACTGACAAATATTTCTGGTCTGCAGGATAAATCGGGAGAGGTGTTAACAGGTTTATCAACTGCTCAGGTCGATGAGTTGATTGCTGATGGAACGATATACGGCGGTATGTTGCCGAAAATTAAGTGCGCTTTAGAGGCTGTGAAAAACGGAGTAAAGAGTTCGCACATTATTGACGGTCGAGTTAGCCACTCAACACTTTTGGAAATCTTTACAGATGAAGGTGTTGGAACGCTGATTACTAATGACTAGTACTTAGTGTGCTGAGCGGTCAGTAATTATGGCCGCTTGATTGTTTTAAATAAGCGTACTTGATGACTCTTTGCTGTCAGAACCTACATTTGAACCGCCCACAACTTTATTCTTTCCTGAACGTTTTGCCTCGTGCATGAACTTATCAGCTTTACGAATTAGCTGCTCTGCACTCTCTCCATACTTGTATACGGCGACACCGATCGAAGCTGTGACAGTTCCTAGTTCAATCTTTTCTGCGCT
>NZ_LWGA01000910.1:0-6415 GCF_001635235.1 Oleiphilus sp. HI0117
AAACACTCCAGCATGGGTAAAAACGGTTATTCTCGGAACGCTCGGCTACTTCATTAGCCTTATTGACGGGATTCCTGACTTAACCCCCGTTCTTGGCTACACCGATGACATATCTGTAATGGCTGCGGCAATCGCCACGCTGTCTCGATACATCACACCTGAAATCAAAGCGAAAGCTAAACATAAAACTGATGCTTTCTTTCCAGCTAAAAAAACTGATCAAAAGAAGACTTCAACTGAAGCGCCACCCGATAAACCAGAACAGTAAGCATGAGCACTATCCTCCCACCTATTGCCACCACCTTATTTGCACTATACAGCCAGATTAAATAGATAATGCAGCACCATATTTACATGCGTACGCTGTAATCTTGTACTTGTAGGTGTCTCTCGATAAAATTTTACTAAAATACTATGAGGGGTATATATGCTCAGCTTTCTTCCTGGCCCAGTTAAAGGGGCTATTATTCTGATTTTAGTTATTCTGAACACTTTGCTCTGGATGCCTATTTTAGTCGTTGGCGCTCTGCTTAAGATCATCATTCCCATCAATATCGTCAAAAAAATTGTGACTAAAACCCTTATTGCCTGTGCAACAAACTGGGTTTCTATGAACAACTTTTTTATGGCAATGTTTCTGAAGGTTGAGTGGGATTTTACCAGTGTTGAAGGGCTAACAAAAAATGATTGGTACTTTGTAAATTGTAATCATCAATCTTGGTCAGATATTCCAATCACTCAAAAAATCTTGAACCGCAAAATCCCTATGCTTAAGTTCTTCCTTAAAAAAGAACTTATCTGGGTACCGATTATTGGCATCTGCTGGTGGGCTTTGGACTTCCCTTTCATGAAGCGCTCCACTCCAGCACAAATAAAGAAAGATCCATCACTTGCCGGTAAAGATCTGGAAACCACACAAAAGGCTTGTGAGAAGTTTAAAACAACGCCAGTATCAGTATTTAACTTCCTCGAAGGTACTCGTTTCACACCGGAAAAGCATGCGCGCCAAGAGTCCCCATTCACAAACCTGCTAAAGCCTAAAGCGGGTGGAGCAGCTTTTGTTCTAGGCAGTATGGGCTCTCAAATGAATACCATGCTGGATCTTACAATTGTTTACCACGATAAAGATATCGGACCGTGGGATCTCTTCTGTGGTCGTATTTCGAAAGTAACCGTCCATATTAACAAAATAGAAATACCTAAAGAGTTCTTAGGTAAAGACTATAGTAGCGACCCTGAGTTTAAAGCAGCTTTTCAAGCTTGGTTAAATACACTTTGGGAAAATAAAGATCAGCTAATTACGGATATTAAAACACGTAATAATATCAACTAACGGTAGGAATAAATCCGAACTCATATCAGCCCGAAACAATCATCTTGCTTCGGGCTTTTTTGTGCCTCTTAGCCTGACCGGCAGCCCGGCATTTAAAGCATCCATAATTAAGCCCGGACAGGCCGGGCTATATCAAGCATTCATAGCCTAGAGTGTGAGATAAACACCTAGATAGCCAACAACACCTAATACCACAGTATATGGCAAGGCCATAACCACCATCTTGCCATATGATAAACGCACCAATGGCGCTATCGCAGAGGTCAACAAGAACAAGAAGGCCGCCTGACCATTTGGCGTTGCAACACTAGGTAGGTTTGTTCCGGTATTAATCGCTATGGCAAGCTTTTCAAAATGCTCGCGACTAATAGAACCGGCATCAAAGGCACTCTTCACTTCATCGATATAAACAGTCGCAACAAAGACATTATCACTAATCATCGACAGTACTCCATTCGCAATGAAGAACATGCCAGGCTGGGCACTTTCATCAAGCGACAGAACATAGTTAATCACACCCGAAAATAAGTGCAGCTCATGAATTACACCGACAATCGTGAAAAAGACAACGAGTAAAGCTGTAAACGGTAATGCCTCTTCAAACGCTTTACCAATTTGATGCTCTTCATTGATCCCAGTAAAGACAGTTGCAAGAATAATGACTGTTAAACCAATTAGCCCTACCGCAGCCAAATGCAAAGCTAGTGATACGCATAACAGTACTGCCACTGCACCTTGAGCAATCAACTTAGCTTTAAATTCCGGGGTCATTTTAGCCTTCTCTTCCTGATCAAAGTTTTCTAGAATCTTCCGAACCGAGCCTGGAATCTTAGCCCCGTAGTCAAATTTTTTGGTTTTCTCTAACAGAATACAAGTAAGCAAGCCAAAAAACAGAACCGGCATTGTAATCGGTGCCATTTGCAAGAAAAACTCTACGAAGTCCCAACCCAGTTTTTCAGAAATTAGTAGATTCTGAGGCTCACCCACCTGTGTACAGACACCACCCAAGGCAGTCCCTACAGCACCATGCATCATCAAGCTACGTAAGAATGCTCGAAACTGGGCAAGGGCCTGACGATGATCCTCATGAACGTCATCATCATCTCCATGGTCATGATCAATATGATGAAACTTCTTGCCCGACGCGACTTTGTGGTAGACAGAGTAAAAACCGACACAGACACTGATAATGACTGCGGTAACAGTTAAAGCATCGAGAAAAGCTGACAAAACAGCTGAAGCAACACAAAAGACTAAGGACAATTGCGTCTTCGATCGAATACCAAGAATGATTTTGGTAAATACGAAGAGCAGCATACTCTTCATAAAATAAATCCCCGCCACCATGAAGATCAGCAACAGAATAACCTGCAAGTTATTCTCAAGTTCATGATAAACCGTCTCGGGCGACACCATACCTATCAGCACGGCTTCCAGCGCTAGCAAGCCACCCGGCTGCAATGGATAACACTTTAATGCCATCGCCAAGGTAAAAATGAACTGCACTATCAATAGCCATCCCGCAACATAAGGCGCAAGGGTAAACAAGATAGGATTAAAGACTAAAAATGCAATAATTGCGTTCTTGTACCAACTGGGCGTGTTGCCCAAAAAGTTTTTATAAAAAGCCTGCGATAAACTTCTGGCCATTCTAACTTCCTAAATCTCAGGGCTACAAGATTGGTATTTCATAGGGTGCTGAAATACGTCCTAATACGTAGCGAACTGCAACTCACTGAGTCAATGCGGATAATTAACTACTTGATGTAACAGACATAAAAAAGAGGGGTTTCCGCAATAAACACTGTGTCGTGCTTACTGCGGTAACTTTCAGTGCCCGTTTCCGGGGCGGCGGGGATTGTACGCTAAAAAACTAGCAAGTCCTATTCAACTTTAATGAAAAAATAAATATCTACATTGATATCGTTATCATCATCTTTATAACGAACCTGGTATTCAGACTCCCCCACGGCATCAAAGGTCACTAAGCCCGAACTAGAGATGTCAGCAGCCTCACCTGAAAGCGCAGTTCCGATCACCGACCAACTAGTTTCTTCCTCATCAGCCAGATCAACAATCCCTTCATCCCCTTTAGTATCAACGGTATAGAGTTTTAGCTGCGCCTCGCCGTCTTCCAGATCCAGTTCAATAGTGTCATCATCGTTATAGCTGTCATTCCCATACTTTACACGAAGCGATACCACCTCAACCGCTGCCTCTACATCTACCGCAAGTAAGGCTGACTGCAGCTCTCCTGAGCCTCCGGGGTCACAAGTAGCACTCACATTGCTAGACCCTTCAAGCAGTAGTTCAGCCAAGCCAGTGTCGGTATCAGAGAATGCCAGAATTGTTATATCAGAAGACCCCCATTGGACGTTTTCAGTTATATCAACGGGGTCTGAGCCATAATCACCCAGCGCTGAAAATTGACTACTTTCTTCCGCATAGAGCATTTCATCAGCAGAGCTGACGGAAATACTAGTCAGACCTCCCGCCACGACTGAAACTGTCACCCCTTCACTATCAATATCATCCTGGCTTGCTATGATTTGCGCATCATCAATAGACAAACCAGAGAGGACTCCTTTATCTTCTCTCGAGCCATCAGACAGCGCTACATCACCAACATAAATAACCGAGCTATCACTGACACTCCAGCTTACTTTATCCGAAATGTCTGCCTCATCACCGTCACTATATGTTCCCCTTGCAAGCAGTTGTTGCGAGGATGTTTGACATACTGGAAGGCTCGCAGGTTGATTACTGACGGCTATCGAGACCAAGGGTGCATCGGAAGAGCGCAATGCCTTAGTCGCCGAAAGGTCGGCAAGCCGTGCTATTACATCCGCCGTACCGTTAGATTTACCTGTCGCCACACCATTACTATTCACCGATATAATCGAAGAGTCTGAACTCGACCAGCTTACCGAACTTGTAATATCAATCTGGCTGGCACCGCCATCAACATTTCCCAAGGCTGTGAATGTCTCGGTCTCCCCTTCACGCACGCGATCATTCGAGGAAACAATAGAAATAGAGGTCAAATTCTTAGTGTTGACTTCAACGGCTTGAATATAAGTTTGCTCATTACCCACACCACAAGCTGTTAAGACAAAGCTAACTAAAAGTAAAACAGCCCGTGTCATCTTTTTTACTGAACACATATTAAGTCCTTTTTAACTAGAAACTTTGGCGTAAGCCCAAGCTCACACCATCCAGAGAGAGGTGATCCTCATCATAATAACGAAGGCCCTGAATATTGATAAAGGTCTCACTCGAACCCAAACGAAATTCAGCACCACCACCGTAGACAACGCCATGATACAACTCTCTATCTACGGGGCTGGAGGCGCTGCGGGTCATTTCCAGTTCAGACATGCCATAGCCAAGCAAGATAAACAATTTCCCACCGTTCTCAGCCTCTGGAGACTCGAAACGACCCAATATCCCAACCGAAGATACGAGACTCATATCAATACCAATATCGTCTCCCTCAGTGACACCTTGTGCGGCATAAACTTCAAGCCCTACTTGAGGCTCCAAATATAATCCCGCTCTCAGACCAGCTCCAGAGATATCGAACTCCGCTTCGCCACTTTGTTCATTACCAATAGTATTTATCAGGTAGTGGGCATCCAGCCCGGCATAATATTTAGGTTTATCTTCTGCAAAAGCGATACTGCTTAGAGCAAGTAAACATATACTCCCCCCAATGCATTTCTTTAAATTCATTCTCGTCTTCCCTTATCCATACCTTAAATAATGGTTTCCTAGCTTATCAAACTAGCGAGCAATCTTATCCTAATTTTTCGTTAAGCCAGAACAATAAAAATTTATCTACCACTAAGGTGATATTGTTTTTTTGAACTACATTGATACAGGCCCCAATCCTTATCAACTAATGGACGGTAATAAACATGAACCATCAAGAACAAATACAACCTCAATGGAAGCTAATTATCGGCTTCGCGCTAGCTTTGCTGATCACAGTTGGCTCGCTATTATCTGGTAGTGGGGCTATCGGCATATCCGGTAGTATTATCGCGCTTATCCTGGTGACCGCCATCGCATTCATTAACATCCATAACACACAGAACAATCTGGGCGCCCCAATCTCTCAGGTGAAGCATTTAGTCGATGAAATTTCCATGGGGAACTTTTCGAACGCTTCAGAAAATACTGGTGCGAAGAACAATAGCCTAGCCTCCAAGCTACAGGCTTTAGCTTATAGCCAACAGGAAAAACAAAACGAAATAGAGGCTTCTCAAGCCTCCACTCAGCGGATTATCTCTGCCTTAAACGTCTGCAACACCAATGTCATGATGGCCGATGATGACTACAACATTGTCTATATGAATGACTCCGTAAAGGAAATGATGCAAAGTGCTGAAGCAGACTTAAAAGTGGTACTTCCCAACTTTAATGCTCAAGCACTTATGGGAGAGAGTATTGATGTCTTCCATAAAAATCCGGCTCACCAACGGAGTATGCTAGAAGGCTTGCAAACTCAATATAACGGAAAAATCCAAGTTGGCACTCGAACATTCAGTTTGATAGCCACACCAATCTTTGATGATGAACACCAACGACTCGGCACCGTCGTCGAGTGGGATGATCAAACCGCGCAGCTAGCCAAGGAACAGGCTGAAGCTCAGTTGGCAGCAGACAATACGCGAATCAAACTAGCGCTAGATGTGTGTAGCACCAACGTCATGATGGCCGACGCTGAGTTCAATATCATTTATATGAATGAATCAGTACAAGAAATGATGAAAACTGCGGAAAGCGACTTGAAAGCAGAGCTTTCTCGCTTCGACGCCGATAACCTGATTGGCAACAATATCGACATCTTCCATAAGAATCCAGCGCATCAACGCAGCATGCTTGAGAAGCTCACCAGCACTTACCAAACCAACATTACGGTTGGGCCACGCACATTTAACTTAATCGCGACCCCTATTTTTGCTGAAAACAAAGAACGAATCGGTACTGTCGTTGAATGGAATGACCGAACAGAAGCGCTTGCTCAAGAAACAAAAGCCAAACAACTCGCCGAGGAAAATGCAGGCGTTAGACTGGCTC
>NZ_LWGA01000911.1:0-4151 GCF_001635235.1 Oleiphilus sp. HI0117
GTAGAAGAAGAACTAACAGCAGGAGCAACTTGCCGGACATCGCTTCCTTCAAGCAACGATGCGTTTCCCGCTCTGGATGCAACCGTAAAAGTACTACGCTGCACACAGGTCGACGAAAATACTTTTCAAGTAGGCGCAGAAATTGTAGAAATCGCGAGTTAGGCGAAGCAATTTCATAAGCACATAAAAAAGCCCGTGAGCGTTTTTCTCACGGGCTTTTTTATGTGTTCGCTAAAGTCTCTACTAGGCTGGCATTTCCAACTTTTCAGGCGAAACAATAACACCATTATTATCGGCATAAACGTAGTGACCTGGTGTAAAGGTTACGCCACCAAAGGTGACCGGAACATTCAGATCACCAATACCACGCTTTTCAGTTTTACGCGGATTAGTGTTCATTGCCTGAACACCTAGCTGCGTCTGCCCGATCACATCAACATCACGAATGCAGCCGTAAATAACCAAACCAGACCAGCCGTTCGCAGCTGCTTTCTCAGCCAACATATCACCTAACAAGGCATTACGCATTGAACCACCGCCATCAACAACCATCACTCGCCCTTCGCCAGGTAAACCCACCTGTTCTTTGACGATAGAGTTATCTTCAAAACACTTTACCGTAACAATTTCGCCACCAAAGGCATCGATTGCACCGTAATTGTTCATCATCGGTTCCAAGACCTGAACTAAATCCGGGTACTCGTCGCACAAGTCTGGCGTAATGATTTTTGTATTGCTCAATGTTTTTCTCCTCGTTTCAATACATTAGATACACGGAGATTAACCGATTGCAGCTATATTCGTCCATCGCAAAAGACAATTATTCCTCGCCAAGCAGCCGCTCGATATTCAAGTCAACAACACTCTCCCCCAAGCTTACATTCAAACTTCCATCCTGAATCATCACAACGAGCTCCATCGTTCTTTCGACATGCGCAAGCAGTGGCTCGATATCAGCCATCTCTGCACGCAAGACAGACAAATTAGCTATACGCTTCAAATCCTTTGCTAACCCGTCGAACCAGGGGGCAACCTTTTGTCCGCCATAAGCCAATACAACAACTTTATCTGAGCGACCTGAAGCTTTACGGATACGTTTTAAATCAGGTAAGCCCAAGTCGATCCACAACTCTATTTCGTCGGATAAAGACTTGAGCCAGATATCCGGCTCATCATCAGTCGATAAACCCTTGGTAAAACTTAGCGCTTCATCTGCATACAATGAAAAAGCAAGCAAACGAAGCAACATACGTTCAATGGTTTCAGATGGGTGAAGTGCAACATTAAGCGAGTAGCTTTGGTAATGATCTCGATCAAAGTCACTTAGTTGCAAAGTAACTTTATAGATCGTGGACTTCAGCGCCATGGTATCCCCAAGATTCGTTAATAAATAAATGGGCATACTACACAGATATGAAATATTCCGCACAAATTAAATTGCTACAATCTCCACTACCAAAAAATTCGGCCACCTAAATTAGATGATCATACTTATGCGACTGACAATTCTAGACATAATAGAACAAAAAGCGTACAACTGTACCTCGAACTTAGTAGGAGGTCACTATGTCTAAAGGGATGAACAGCGAAAGCCCTATAGCAGAATCGCAAACAATCGCTCAGAAAGCTATTGGCTTCTTAAGCCGCCAACTTACCAATACCGGTAGCTTTGGTGTCTTTTTAGAGCCCATTATTCAGGTTTTTCGCCCAAATTGGCGTCACGGAAGAACTAGTGCTCAAGTACTCTTCATAAGAAATGAAACAGATGACATCTACACGCTGACTTTAAGGCCAGAAAAAAAATGGACTGGTTTTAATGCCGGACAATATGTACAGCTAAGCGTTGAAAAAGATGGCGCAATGCTAACACGTACCTTTAGCCTTTCCTGCTCGCCTAAACACTTTCTTCGCACAGGTGAAATCACCTTAACCATACGCGCAAATGAAGAAGGTGCTGTAACGCCATGGCTCAACCAAGCTTTGAAAAGTGGTGACACTGTTTACTTATCCGAAGCCCAAGGTGATTTCCAACTAAGCAACTCAGTAAAAGACAAAGTATTTATTGCAGGCGGAAGCGGACTAACCCCCATATTTTCAATGCTGAACGAATACCAGAGCAACGCTTGGTATAAGCAGGCTCAGTTGCTCTTTTATGTAAATAATAGCCAATCCCTATTCTTTTCCGAGCAACTTTCTCACCTTGAAGCGAAGGGTTTGCAGGTAACAACTATCTATAGTGACCACCAAGGTAGAATAGATCAGCAGCAGCTGGAAATGTTTGTAGAAGACATCAGCGAAAAAGAATTTTACGTATGTGGGCCTGGGAAAATGATTGAAATTACCCAATCGCTTCTAACGTCCAATACGGTTCCTGAAGCAGATATCCACTTTGAATACTTCGGCCAACAGCCTTTATCTCTTGAGGGAATGAATGCAGACGATGCCGATGAACTGATTCAAGTCGATTACCTGGACTCTCGAAAGCAAGTCACCTTTGACCCTCAGCAGTTTATCGAGTCTGACAAAGCTACCCTGCTGGAAATCTCAGAGAACCAAGGTTTAAAACCCGTTGCGGGTTGTCGAATGGGCGTGTGTCACCAGTGTATTTGTAAAAAGAAGACCGGGCGAGTCTTCAATACGCGAACCCAACAATATTCGGATACCGGAGAAGAAGAAATACAGCTTTGTGTTTCGGTGCCGGTTGGCAAAGTAGAACTTGAACTTTAAGAGATTAATCAGGAAGACATTATGAATCCGAACAATACTCAGAAGCCATCCCGAGAAATCTTAGACGGCTTTGCAGAAGAGCTGGACAAAGTTCGCGCAGACACCCTTAAGAAAGTGGGCGCAAGTGATGCAAAATACATTCGACGTTTAATCGCAATTCAACGCGGCAGTGAAATTGCTGGCCGAATCCTAATGGTAATGGGCTTTGTAAGCCCCCTATTATGGGTGTTGGCAGTTTTACTGTTGGCCTTAGCAAAGATTCTGGACAATATGGAAATTGGCCACAATGTACTGCACGGGCAATATGACTGGATGAATGACCCTAACATTAACTCCAGAAAATTCGAGTGGGATATTGCGGGAGACTCGGGCTCTTGGAAGCGCTATCACAACCACGAGCATCACACTTATACAAATGTTATCGGCAAAGACCGTGACTTTGGCTATGGCATATTCCGTCTTAGCGATGACCTGCCTTGGCGGCCAAAAAACCGCTGGCAGATATTCAGCTACCTAGGGCTTAGCACCTTCTTTGAAGCAGGGATTGCTTACCACGAAGTCGCTGCAGAAAGAATCTTTATGGGCAAGCGCCGCGAAACAAGTTCCCTGCCAATTAGCCGCAAGCAATTAAAGAAAGATTTCTTTAGCAAAATCGGCCGTCAAACCTTCAAGGATTACATATTCTTTCCTTTACTATGCTGGCCTGTGGCCGGGCAAGTATTACTCGGTAACTTAATTGCCAATATCCTTAGAAACCTTTGGACCTCTACCATTATCTTTTGCGGTCACTTTACCGAAGACGCTCATACCTTTACTGAAGAAGAAATTCAGGGAGAGTCACAAGGTGAATGGTATTTCCGTCAGATACTGGGTTCTTCAAATCTAGAGGGCAACAAGTTATTCCATATTATGACAGGTCACTTGAGCTGCCAAATCGAACACCATTTATATCCAGATGTGCCAGCACGTCATTACCCAGCAATGGCTGTTGAAGTTCAGAAGATCTGTGAGAAATATCAGATCCCTTACAATACGGGAAGCTTTTCAAGCCAGTATAAAACTGTTGTAGGACGGGTACTTAAATATTCCAAGCCTACTGCACAAGAAGCTATGGCTTAATACTAAGCTAAGTTTCTTTTCCTTTTACCCTTTAACGCAGCTAATGACCCCAATTGTTAGTTGCGTTTTTTTGTTGTAAAACGCTAAGCTGTTTGCGCCAGCTGGCCAGGATAAGTTATCTCTTGCTTTAAGCGTCTTACATGCAGCTCTTCGACAACCAGACTCTGCTTTTCATCTACCCCTCCACAGCAAGCCCTCAGGTATTCTAGATTTCCACTCACCTTAAAGCTCACATTACCAGATAACATTGCAGACTTAGATTCTCCCATACACTGCTCGTCAACCAAGATCGTATTCTCTCCCTG
>NZ_LWGA01000912.1:0-5126 GCF_001635235.1 Oleiphilus sp. HI0117
CCACGCATAAAACTCTACGAAGTTCCCACATAATTCTAAAAATAGTATTGTCGGGAAGGTGCTCAAAAGCGTGTGATGAATAAGCAAGGCCTACAGACTGATTCTCAATAGGCAGTTTGACAGTTTCGTTTAAAACCAGGTTTGTGACACCCGGACTATTTATTTCATCAAAGCAGGTCCACTCTGACCAATCTCGTCGTCCGGAACCAATATTAATTTTTAACTTATCTGTAGGAAACAATGGTTGTTTCTCCTGAATTTTTGTTTGGTCATTAATCAGCTCGCTAGCCCGAAGGTAAGCAATTGAGGGGTCCACAAGATGTCTTCCAAAGTGATGTCCCAGCCATAATTGAGGTAAATCAACCAAAGCTCTCATTAAGGTAACTTCAATACAAGTCCTACCTAAGCTTAAGCCTGGTACGCCTGAGTGACTAATATCAGAGTTTTTGAACATGACACAAAGGCCGGCTGGTACATCTTTTATTTCATCATTACCAATAACTAAATAACCACTTTCCTTGTTTAGCGGGGTCAAATAAACCATGATTTTTAAATGACCTGCTTCAAGCCCATCTAAGTGCATCGCATTCGGGCCAAATCTTTCTGTACCAGGCTTAGTAGTCCATGCACGCGTGTTGACATAAACAAATGGCGATTTAACCTGACTCGAAAACTCTTCACGTAAAAAGTTATGTAACTTCCGAATGACGACAGGAATAACTCTATTTGGGTAAAGGTCATGAGCATCCTGAGTCTGACCAAGTTTCTCCACAACATCATAAGCGTGATGGTCAACCAGCAAGTCATCCACTGAAAAAATAGGAAGATCATTGTCAACTACTTGCTCATGCTCATGCTCATGCTCATGCTCATTAGAATTATCTATAAGACCTAGTAACTCGTTTATCAGCTCCTTATTCAATGTGGCAACACTAACTGATTCAGAATCACCATACTTGCTGTCTACTAGGTTTGCATGCTGTAAAAACAGTTCTCTTGCACTCACCATTCATCCTCTTCTTATATTTATGGCCTTAAGCCCAAAGCCTGATCAAAATGTTCAACCGTAATGAGTTTAATGAACTCATATATACATTATTTGACGCTATCGTAGTTATAAGCCAATAATCAGTTACTCTTAAAATCAGGTATTACTCTATACCACTTACTAATAGGACTAGTTATTCTTAAAGCTAACGGTGGCTGGAAAAGCGTCTCGCGAGCTATGTGTGCTTAGCCTTACGCAAAACTCGGACTCTTCATTACGATTGAATACATCAGTCGCTGCTTTTTTATGCTGATCAGCTTTCTCATCCACACCAACGATCCACTCGTATATCTGCGCTGTTGAAGATGAATATTCAGAAGAGCGAATACTAATTTCAGTATTTTTTTCATAAGGGACGAAAGCCTTTTCCCAGTCACTATTCAGCAAGTTGTAATGCTTACAATACTGGTCAGTCATCACTACGTGCAATTCAGGTTTACATTCGTCAACATAATCTAGGAAAGTACTAATAAACATTAAGCCATTATTGCCCGAAACTGTTGAATGCGACTTATTAATAAGATAAAGAGCGTCCAAAATATCTAGGTCGACCTGCTTAACATTGTTAAAGCGCAAGTTATTATGTACCAGCATAGCTCCCTTTAAGTTCACTAACACAGGCTGTTGGTTCTCGCCATAAAGCTCTTCTAAAGGGGACCAAAAGGTACTAGGTAAGGGCTTATTAGTATTATTACCTAGCTGAAATAATGAGTACTCCCCTTCCTTTACACCATACTTAGTTAAGATATCGTTGCGCTCATTAAAAAAGCGATTACACGGCCTTTCCATAGGAGTATCCCAATCAAGTTGAAGCATGTGCCGCCATATATCACCTAATGAAAGACCACTAGCTCCATGCCGTTTATAATGTAGGTCTTGGAATTTTGCTAAGTACCCACCGCCATATTGAGATGGCCATAGATTGATTGGAAAGTCGATATCAAAGTGATCATGTGGAATATAACCACTCGTGCTAAATGAGCGCATCAACTCCATGTCCATAGCAACAACAGCGGTAAATCGATTTGGATAAAGCGCTTCAACCATAGCCTTGTGCTCTGGCCGTACGCACAATGTAATGGGGTAGCCTGTTTTTTCTACCAAACTTCTTGCAAAAGATGCTGTCACTAGCACCTCACCAATAGAGTTCGGTGACATTAAGATCCACCCTCTTGGAGTTTGTTTTCGAATAGAGTCAACAATCTCTTTCAATTGACTTATTTGCATACGTTTATCCCTTTACAACATCCAAATCATGTATTGATTTTGCCAAAAGTATTCATAAACTCCTGCTTACTCAAGGGCTTATTCCCCATCCTGCTAACTTGTATGCCTGCTGCAACACTTCCCAGCGCTGCAGCTTGCCATGCTGACCCACCGGCTGCCAATGTAAGCCCTGAGGTAATTAACATTGAGTCACCAGCTCCAGCTACGTCAATAGGAGCATAGTTCAAGGCTGGCAGGCGGTCAGTTAGAACACTTTCTTCTTCATCTTCAATATGTAACAAAACACCTTCAGCCCCGAGCGTTAATATAATATTTTGAGCCATTGCTTTTTGCCTCAGCCTTTCAGCAATGACAACCAAACCATCTTCTTGATTTCGTAAGCTAACCCGAACCTCTCTCTCTGTGGGCGTCAGCAAATTCATCCCCTTAAAACGACTAACATCTCCTACTTGAGAAGAGCACTGGCTATCGGCAATTATTGTCACGTTATGACCGTTGCAGTGGTCTACAATTTTTTCTATCAGAGGTTGAGGTAAACAGCCATAGTTAAAATCGGAGAATACCAACAAATCAAGACCAGGTAATAAGTCTAAAATATGCTGTTCAATTTTGTTCTGAAGCTTCTTCCCGATTGACCCTTGATGTAGATGACTAACTCTTAATAGTGTTTTGTTTTGTGCTCTGAAACGCTGTTTGAGGGTCGTTGGCCTATTTTCGTCAACAAGTAAACGAGACTGCACATCATATTCTGAAAGTGCGGTTTCAGCATACTCCCGAATAGGATCATTCCCGGCTACGCTAATAAAACTTGAATTTGCTCCCAGGCCCGCGGCGTGAGCCGCGACAATTCCCGCACCACCAATAAAACGCTGCGTATCGATAGGCGTTACAACAATTGTCGGGTCCTCTTGTGACATACCTAATGGATCACAGGTAATATACTCATCAACAATAAGGTCACCAACTACGCAAACATTAACATCAGACAGCCGCCCGATAATATCGATTAAACTGTCAAACGAGAAATCATGCCTACTTGCAAACTTCTGAACCGACAATAAATCAATTCGATCCATACCAGAGAAGTTTTTTCGAATTAAGTCCAAAGAAGAAAATGCTGCTTCTCCTGAACTAAACACCAGCTTGCCGCCATATTCCTTGAGGGAGCGCTTTTCAACATTATGTACATTTTCAAACTCTTTACCCTTCACGACAATATCAGGCTTTAAGCGAGCCAATACATCCGTTACAGGTTCATCCATCAAGAAGGCCTCGGTTACCCAATTATTACTCTTGATTCCGTCTAACCTAAGCTGCTCACCAACATGGACATGATCACCGCCAATTTTGTCACTATTGACGCCCACAATCAGCCTATCCCCCATTTCCCTTGCAAAGCGGAGTAGGCGTAGATGACCCGGGTGGAGTATATTGAAGTTGCCTGAAACAAATACTGTTTGTGACTTAAGCATAATCCTGCTTCACTCTGGATTTTGAGAGTTATTTTGATGCGTCATTACAATTAAAGGCCGAAAAACACGGCCCTCTTCTAGATCATCTAATGCCGCATTGATTTGATTTAAGTCGTACCGTTTAGTTAAGAGGCCATTCAAAGGCGTAGCTACTTTTGAAAATAAACTATGGAGACGCGGGATATCTCGGTCCAGCATAACACTTCCCCCCCAACTACCAGAAATCTGCTTACCGCTAATCAAGTCGTGCGGCGAAAGTCTAATCTTCTCACCATCGGGTGGGTGTGAAGCAAAAAGTAACTGCCCGCCAAATTTCCGAATCATTGAAAAACCATCTTCTATTCCTGAAATATGACCGGTCGCTTCAATACAGAAGTCAGCACCACCTTTTGTCAAAGCCAATACTTTTTCTACAACATCATCATGCTCTGAATTTATACAATGCCTGACACCCCACCCTTTTACCTTTTCAAGTTTTTCCCTAGAAACATCTATCGCTATAATATTTTTTACACCTAGAGCAACTAAGGCCATAACCGCAGAAAGACCAATCCCACCCAAGCCCAAAACAGCAACTGTTTCTTTTGATGTAATAGTCAACTCGTTCAAGACCATTCCCGCTCCAGTAGGCAAGGCACACCCAAACAAAACTGCCGTATCAAAATCTAAGGATTCAGGCTTCAGAACAACTCGATTTTCTGCAACCACTGTAAAATTGCTGAATGTGGTAACCGGACCAGAGTTAATATTTCTAATACCATCACTATATATTGCCCCTGCTGCATCTAATCCGTCACCTTTAATCCAGCTTAGAATAACAGCATCACCAGGTGATACTTTGGTAACACCTGGTCCTATTTCAACTACAACACCCGAACCTTCATGACCTAGCAGGTGGGGTAGCCAAGAGTCTTCTCCCCGCTTGCCTCTAACCTCCATTAACTGGCTACGGCAAACCCCACTATATAGAACTTTGACGAGGACTTGGCCTTTAGCCAAAGTAGGGGCCTTAAGCCTCATTAACCGTAGAGGTTGCCCGGTTTGTTCGAGCACAGCTGCGTCTAAAAACAAACTATTCTCCCTTACTCACATCAAGTACTGGGATCTTCATTTCATTGATAAAGACATCCCTTGGCAAAAGAGGTTCTGGATCTTCATTGGGACGACCAAATTTTACCTGCGGGACAACGCGACAACACGGGTCGACCTTAACCAAACAAAAAAATGGTCCTACCCTTTCCTCAACCCGAACTAATGATTCCTCAACACCTGAGTTCTCAGTCACTTCACAGCCCGGTATTCCAAAAGACCTAGCAACACTTAATAAATTTGGCATACCCAAGCCACCAGCTTCACTCGAAGCAATGTATTGACTATCG
>NZ_LWGA01000913.1:0-4505 GCF_001635235.1 Oleiphilus sp. HI0117
AAGGTTATCTCGGTGACATATATAGGTTGGGAAAACTTGGAACGCCTGATTATTCTGAGGCTGCAAAATGGTACAACTTAGCTGCAGATCAAGATGGCGCTTATGAAGCATATCAGTTAGCCCTTCTGCTAAAAGATGGTAAAGGGGTATCGAAGAACACGCGAGAAGCCTATAAATATTTTAAGAAAGCTGCTGATAACGGGAAATCAGACGCTTATTTTTACGTGGCTTATTTCTTAAGTGAAGGAGAGGGTGTTAGCAAGGATTTAACTGCGGCTAGGAGTTGGTACGAGAAAGCGCTCTCTGATAAACCCTCAAGTGCCGTTCAGAATAATTTAGCATTAATGTATCAGCGTGGCGAAGGAGGAGAAAAAGACTTAACGAAAGCTAAGGAGTTATTTAAGTTGGCCGCTGATTCTGGCAATGAGTATGCAGTAAACAATCTTAAAACATTGGAAAATATGCTAGCCATTCAGAAAAAACACCCGAATTCTCCGAAGCTATTTGGTATTCATCTCTACGGCGCTACCCGAGATGAAATGCGGTCAGCCATAAAAGAGGCAGGCGCTAGGCCTACTCGAGAGAAATATAGCTATTTTGCAGATAATTATAATTCCAGAAATATCATGCCTGGCTCAACAGAGATGTTAGTTTTCTATTCTCAAGAATCAGATGGAAATGATTATGGTTCATCAGGTGATTATTTGGCACAGATTCAGTATAAATTTCCATCTTCTAATAAGTGGTATATCGATGAAATAAAGGATTTATTATCACAAAAATATGGTTACCCCGATAATTCCTACGGCTCATCAAACTTAGGGGAAGTGACCCACTACTGGTATAAAGATGGTGTGACAATTAAATTAGAACGTGGATGGCCTAATCTGAATTTGTGGCTTTCTTATAACGTATCTGATTTCAAATACAAGATGGACGCGGAAATCGCAGCAGTAAAAAAAGCCAAAAAGATGAAGAAGTATGAAGGTTCTAGTTCCGCATTCTGACCTAGACAAAGCTAACAAAGCGCTGCTAGGGACAAACCTACGCTGCGCTACGGTTTGCCCCAGAGCGCGGCGTTAAGTCTCATAAAGGAAGGTTACTTTAGTGATAAGGATTTTAATATTATTTACCGCACTGATCGTATGCAGCGCAGCTAAAGCCGAAATGTCGGGCTTTGCGCCTCTTGATTTTTTACCTGATGTCGATAGAAATGGTATACGTGATGACATTGATAAACAAATAATTGATCTATATGAAAATGATAAACGCCGCATACACTTGGCTAGTCGCGCTGCTAAATTAATCCAAGAAATCGCGCAAAATGAAGATTCTCCAGATTATGTCCATACTTTGTATCTCGAGTTAGAATCGATCAAAGTTTGCTGGAAAACACTAACTAGCGAATATCTAGAAGTTACTCTTGATCCGTTAGTTTTAAACACTTATGCAGTTTTGTACCCTTATTTATCGGTCCTTGCTGAAGCTATCAGACTGCATGGATCGGCTCGCGATGAGATTATCAATACCGTCTTAAAGCAAAAATATTTCGAGTTTTGCTCATCATGATCAAACTTAACAAGTTTAGCCTGCATCGCCCAAGGACGCCTTGGGCTGGACTCGCTATCGCTCGCCGCAGCTAAAGGCGTTAGAATTTTTAGGCATCATCCACAAAAGGAAGTATTAGTGATTAAAAAAATACGAATATTAATTTTCATTGCTGTTTGTTCTGCTCTTTTACCAGCTTGCGCTCATTTTTCCTCAAGTTCTTTCCAAGAAGAATATGTTCAAGGTGATCAAACTACATTTAACACTGGTGATTCTGTATTTCTTAAGATTAATAGTTATGCCAATTGGTCTGACTATTCAACGGTTAACACGCTAGTTGCAGATGCACTCCAAGAAAGCTTTTCTAAAAAAGGTATAAAAGCAAAATTTCTCTCTGAGAAAGATGAGCTTCCTCAGAGTTATCTTGAAATTGTTTCTATTGTTGATAATACCGCAGGTGATGAAAGTCGTGACTTTGATCCCCTTTCGTATTTATCTGCAGTTTGGTGTGGCTTGTCAGTTTTTGTTCTACCTATGATTAGCACCGATTTCGATGTGCTCGTAAAAATTAACCGATTTGAAAATGGTCAAATTGTGTCTAGCCATTTGTATTCAAGTCATATGTATCAAATGGCTGGGTTTTCTATGATTCCATTTATGAGTTCGGACGATGTTGGAGACGATATTGCCTCTATAGTGGATAATGTTTCTCAGGATTATTTGGAGTTAAATTAAGATGATCAAGCTACTTTCAATAACAATACTCGCTAGCTTGCTTAGTTCGTGTGCCTCTAGCTATTTCAACGTCTCAAAGAATACCCCTAAAAGCGAGTCAGCAATCTTGTATACATACAGTGAAGGACAAAGGGCTGGAACAATTTATACAGTGTTACTTAAGTCAATTAATGGCGAAAAACTTTCTGGAAAGTCTAAACGATGGTTATATGTCAAACCCGGAGAGTATGAAATTGAGGTAACCAGTCACAAGTACAATGAAGGTGCATATATCGCAGGAGCTATTGCAGGAGGTGTTGCTGGCGGAGCCATGGGGGCAAGCGTTGATACTGGTGCCATTGTAGCAAGCTCTGAAGCATACGCAGAAATGGAGCGAACTAGAGTAGAAGATAATAATATCATCGCGCGGCTGGAAGCTGGGAATATATACGTGATCGATCCAGTTATTGAAAACAAGAAAATAAAGTATTTTGAAGTTAAAACGTACTAAATAAAGAAATTCTAACCAAGCGTTCAACCGGACTCGCCTTCGGCTCGCGCGGTTAACGCGGCGTTAAATGTTTTTTTGCCTTAAAGGTTAAGGCTCAATATTCGGCAAGGAATGCACGTTTCTAATCTGGCATCTTTCCGTTTAAATTTTTAGGGTAGGTGGTACGGTTTCCAACTGTTCCGCTCCGCTGTTTAAGCTTCTCAGGTACATTTTAATTTGTAGAGGTTTCGTTGGTGGTGTGTTCCTAGGGAATCCGGTAAAGTCATCAACTCATATATTTTAGTCGCAGGCAGGTACTCAAGTTTCGCCTTCGGCTACACAACGTGGCGTTTGGGTTGTTGGGTGTATCAAAACATCTAACCAGTACATCAAAGATCGCCCAAACAAGTTTGGGCTGGACCGTCGCGACGCGCCGGCCCTTTATGTAAGCGTTAAATGTTTTTTTGCCTTTAGGTTTAAGGCTCAATATTCGGCAAGGAGTGCTCAGTTCTAATCAAGCATTCCACCGTTTAAAATTTTAGGGTGTGTGGCACGGTTTCCAACTGTTCCGTTCTGCTGTTTAAGTTTCTCAGGTACATTTTAATTTGTAGAGGCTTCGTCGGTGGTGTGCTCCTAGGGAATCCGGTAAAGTCGCCATCTATGGTGTTTTTGTCTCAAGGCAAGCACTTAGGTTTTAACGTGGTGTTTGGTTTAGTTGGGTGTTCTAAAACATCTAACCAGTTCATCAAACATCACTCCGGCCACAAAGAGACGTGGCCTGCGTTGGACGCACGATAGAGCTGTGCGCCGTTTATAAAAGCGTTATGTCTTTGAAATGGCTGAAATTAATCCGCAGTGTTCTACAAATGGTTTGAAATCTCTATCGGTAAAAAGAAGCGGCACCTTATTATCTATACAAAAAGTCGCAATAATCACATCCGCTGTTTTCCTTATCGTAATGCCTCGCTTCCTCAGCAATCGATAATAGTCCGAACATTGCAATACCATCCTATGACCAAGCATTTCATATTGGTCTAGTTTCCCAAGTACAGACTTGGTTTTATTGTATTCTTTGTCGCTTTTTATGCCCTGCAATATCTCAAGCAAAATTAAATCGCCTAAAGCAACATTCCCCTTCATTAATTGCCTGTCTAACTCATCGGTATAGGGACTTACTACGCCGTTAAAATAATCAATCCAAACACTTGTGTCAGCAATAATCACTTATCGCCTCGCATTTCGTTTAAATCGCCTTCCCAGTGTATTTTCCCCCTTAAACTACGTACAGCTTGTTGTTCATTTAGCTTAATAAGCAACTTTAAGCCTTCTTCAACAGCATCTTTCTTTGTATGTAAGCCGCTTACCTTTAAAGCATTTGCCATTAGCTCGTCATCAATTACAATGTTGGTTCTCATAAAACACCTATGTGTATAACAAATTAACTAAATACACATTAGCACAATAAATAAACATAACCAAGCGTTCAACAAGGACTCCGTAACAATGTCACCTTTTTCGCGCTACGCGGCAAAAAAGCCGCCATTGTTACTACGCCTGTTAACGCGGCGTTATAACCTAAGGTAGATTATGGAAGACTTCCCGATTCAAGTAATTTCAGCTTCTAAGGCAACAATGAAAGGGGCAAGCGGTGATGTCTCGCTTGAAATTGAGCTGGCTCCGTTTGAACTGAAAATAGATGATTACTCTGAGTCCGTAAAAACCAGCATTAGGCTTGAGGGCATCAAGATACCTA
>NZ_LWGA01000914.1:0-2511 GCF_001635235.1 Oleiphilus sp. HI0117
CTTATTCTCTATCGTATTAGCAATTACCGACTATACCTTTCAGGGTGTTGCCCTTAAGCTTGATGTTATCGACTTATTTCCAGGTCTTGGGATCAGCTTTGAAGTTGAACCCCTTGGCGTACTTTTCGCTATTGTAGCGAGCTTCTTGTGGATCATTACCAGCATCTACGCGATTGGTTATATGCGAGGCCACAATGAAGAAAACCAAACTCGATTTTTCTGCTGCTTCGCACTGGCGATCAGTTCCGTTATGGCAATTTGCTTCTCAGGCAACCTGCTAACACTATTCATATTTTATGAAGTATTAACACTGTCAACTTACCCACTAGTAACACATGCTGGGACTGAAGCAGCCAAGCAAGGCGGCAGAACTTACCTCGGCATCTTGCTTAGTACATCAATCGCATTTTTACTCTTTGCTGTCTTGGGTACTTACAGCTTAACAGGCACATTGGATTTCCAAGCAGGTGGAATTTTTGATAATTCACACAGCAAGGCCGTCCTTAGCGTTCTACTCGTTCTATTCTGCTATGGCATTGGTAAAGCAGCCATTATGCCTTTCCATCGCTGGCTACCTGCCGCAATGGTTGCGCCAACACCGGTTAGTGCACTGCTACACGCTGTCGCTGTCGTAAAAGCGGGCGTGTTTAGTATCCTAAAAATAATTATTTATATCTTCGGGATCGACCAGCTTAAAGAGCTCGCAACCACAGATATTATGCTCTATATCGGCGCTGCCACGATACTGCTCTCGTCTTGCATTGCTATGACTAAGGACAACCTGAAAGCTAGACTGGCCTACTCTACAGTAAGTCAACTAAGCTACATTGTCGTGGGTGCTCTGCTTGCTTCATCTATCGCCCATGCCGGTGCTGCCTTACATATCGCCACACATGCTGTTGGTAAAATCACCCTCTTCTTCTGCGCCGGTGCAATTATGGTTGCCAGTCACAAAAAGAACATCAGCGACATGGTGGGACTTGGCCGGCAAATGCCACTCACCTTTGCTGCTTTTGCGATTGGTGCAATAAGTATAATTGGCCTTCCTCCTATGGCAGGAACCTGGAGCAAGTGGTATCTGACAATGGGCGCTCTTGAATCTGACAAGCTCATCATTGTCGCCGTGCTAATGATAAGTTCCTTGCTTAATATCGCTTATCTTTTGCCCATCCCAATCAAAGCATTCTTTAATACCCAAGCAAAAGAATCTAAGCCTTGGGCATGGTCGGACACTAAAGAGGCTCCGTTACCAATTTTAATAGCACTTGGCGTGACTTCGTTTGGATGTCTTGCCTTGTTCTTCTATCCTCAACCCCTGATCGATCTAATAAATTTGATTCCAGGTGTATCAACGAATATGGGGGAAGGCTAAATGTCTGATCATCACTCTTCAGATGGCTGGTTCGACAAGCCAGAAAACGTCAAAAAGATGTTAAAAGTATTTTATGTCGCATGTGCTTTGCTAGTGATTGCTGACTTTATTGTTCACCGCCATATTTACCACAGCTGGGAGAACTTCCCTGCTTTTTATGCCATTTACGGCTTTGTAGGCTGTTCTATTCTCGTTTTCATAGCAACATGGATGCGAACCTTTCTGATGCGAGGTGAAGATTACTACGATGAGTAATGTGATTCCATTTCTTCCCCTAATGCTAGGTGCTTTAGCTGCGTTACTATTACGTGGCTGGACACGAAACCTCATCATGTTAGCGGCTCCCATTTTAGGTGCTCTTAACTTGGTCGGCCTAGAGCATGGCGTATTCTGGTCTATGGAGTTTATGGGCTATGCACTAGAGCCAGTTAAGGTTGATAAACTTAGCTTGATGTTTGGCTATCTTTTCCATCTTGCTGCTCTAATCGCCATCATCTACGCCTTGCACGTTAAGGATACTGTGCAGCACGTCGCAGGCCTCGCCTACGCAGGTAGTGCTGTCGGCGCAGTATTTGCCGGTGACTTACTTACCCTTTTCGTCTTCTGGGAGTTACTGGCACTCACATCCGTATTTCTTATTTGGGCTCGTCGAACAGATCGAGCCTATTCTTCTGGTATTCGCTATCTGATCATTCAAGTATTATCTGGCGTTTTGTTACTTGCAGGTCTATTGATCTTCGCGCACGTTAACAATAGCTTACTATTCACTCATATCGGCTTGCAGCATGAGGGCATCGCCCAAGTTGGTGCATGGCTAATCTTTTTCGCCTTCGGAATCAAGTGTGCCTTCCCTTTTATGCACAACTGGTTAACTGATTCGTATCCTGAAGCGACACCAAGCGGAACAATATTTTTAGCCTCGTTCACAACAAAGGTCGCGGTGTATGCTTTTGCTCGGGCCTACCCCGGTGAAGAAATTCTCGTATGGATTGGTGTCACCATGGCATGCTTTCCAATTTTCTTTGCAGTTATCGAAAATGATCTCCGCCGAGTACTTGCCTACAGCCTTATTAACCAAATTGGTTTTATGATTGTGGGGATTGGTATAGGTACCGCCATTGCATTGAACGGTGCCGTTG
>NZ_LWGA01000915.1:0-2254 GCF_001635235.1 Oleiphilus sp. HI0117
GTAGGGAGCCTACTGCTCTAAAAAGCGACCAATTACAGACTATTTAATATGATAAATCTACCTTTATTAACGGTTTTTCATACCTTTGCAGGGTTTTCTTGAGACATGCCTCAAGTACTTAGCCCCAAACGCAAGAAACCCGGCAAAAGCCGGGTTTCTTAATCACAAAGCGTGAAAGGCTGGATTACATCATTCCACCCATGCCACCCATGCCACCCATATCAGGCATAGCTGGTGCTGCTGCACCCTCTTCTACGATATCGGTAACCATGCATTCAGTAGTGATCATCAAACCAGCAACAGAACCTGCTGATTGAAGCGCTGTACGCGTCACCTTAGCCGGATCAAGAATACCCATTTCCAACATATCGCCATATTCACCCGATGCAGCATTGTAACCAAAGCTACCTTCGCCCTGCTTAACCTTATCAGTCACGACAGAACCTTCGCCACCGGCATTCTCAACGATTTGACGCATAGGTGCTTCCATTGCGCGACGTAGCAAGTTAATACCAACGTTTTGATCTTCGTTATCACCTTGAAGATCTTCAATCGCTTGTAGAGCACGAATCAATGATACGCCGCCACCTGCAACAACACCTTCTTCAACGGCTGCACGAGTAGAGTGAAGCGCATCTTCGACACGAGCCTTCTTCTCTTTCATCTCGACTTCAGAACCAGCACCTACTTTGATTACCGCAACACCGCCAGCTAATTTAGCTACACGCTCTTGAAGCTTCTCACGATCATAGTCTGAACTGCTTTCTTCGATTTGCTTACGAATCTGGTTAACACGCCCTTCGATTTCTGCAGCTTGACCTGCACCATCGATAATCGTCGTATTTTCTTTACTGATGTTAACGCTCTTCGCTGTACCCAAGTTATCAATTGTTGCGGTTTCTAGAGACAAACCAACTTCTTCAGAAATAACCGTACCACCCGTTAGAGTAGCGATATCCTGTAGCATTTCCTTACGACGATCGCCAAAGCCAGGTGCCTTAACCGCTGCCACCTTAACAATGCCACGCATGTTGTTTACAACTAGAGTCGCTAGCGCTTCGCCTTCGATATCTTCAGCAATGATCAATAATGGCTTGCTTGCTTTAGCAACACTTTCCAGTACAGGAAGTAGCTCACGAATGTTAGAAACCTTCTTATCAACCAATAATATAAATGGGCTCTCAAGCTCTGCACTCATATTGTCCTGATTGTTGATAAAGTAAGGTGATAAGTAACCACGATCGAACTGCATACCTTCAACAACGGCTAGCTCATCTTCGAAGCCACTACCTTCTTCAACAGTGATAACACCTTCTTTACCTACTTTTTCCATCGCTTCAGCAATGATGCTACCAACAGAGCTATCGCTGTTTGCTGAGATTGTGCCTACTTGAGCAATCGCTTTAGTATCTTCACATGGACGAGCAAAGCCTTTAACCGCTTGAACTGCAACTTGCACACCTTTGTCGATGCCACGTTTCAGGTCCATTGGGTTCATACCCGCAGCAACAGCCTTCAAACCTTCGTTAACGATAGACTGAGCCAAAACTGTTGCAGTCGTTGTTCCATCACCCGCAGCATCATTAGTTTGTGATGCAACTTCTTTTACCATCTGCGCACCCATGTTTTCGAACTTGTCTTTAAGCTCGATTTCTTTCGCAACAGACACACCATCTTTAGTCACCGTCGGTGCACCAAAAGATTTGTCTAATACAACGTTACGACCTTTAGGGCCCAAAGTTACCTTTACTGCATCTGCTAGAATGTTTACACCGGCCAACATGCCTTGACGAGCCGAATCACCAAATTTAACGTCTTTAGCGCTCATATACTTTTCCTACTTAAACTGTTTGCCTATTTAGTTAGGCACTTTTAAAATAATTCTCTGAACCGGCTAACCGGTACTAAGCTTCTATCACGCCGTAAAGGTCGCTTTCACTCATAATCAATAGCTCTTCACCATCGATCTTAACGGTATTACCAGCATATTGACCAAACACTACAATATCGCCTTCTTTTACAGCCAAAGCTTTAACATCACCGTTATCCAGAATTTTTCCAGTACCCACAGCTATTACTTCACCCTGAGAAGGTTTTTCAGTCGCACTACCAGGCAATACAATACCACCCGCACTTGTGGTCTCTTCTTCTTTGCGGCGTACAACAACACGGTCGTGTAATGGACGGATTTTCATCTTCTTGATTCTCCTAACAGGTTTTCAATCCGAAAATAAAATCACTCTCAAACAAAGAG
>NZ_LWGA01000916.1:0-2891 GCF_001635235.1 Oleiphilus sp. HI0117
AGGTGCCAGAAGCCCATTATCGTCCTGTATGAGACTTTCAGAAATGATGCATGATTCGTTTGTGGAACTACAACTGGCATTGGCAAACCCACGAAAGTATTTACAGGAGCAAAGCAGCAAGCCTGCGGAAAGTGCGGAGATTGTTGAGTTGTTTCCCAAGTAGAGCCTGCCCCGTGCTACCCCGTCAGCGAGCCGTGGAAGGCTCTGCCTACAAGAACAAAAAAGGGGAACCGCTATGGCTCCCCTTTTTTAATTTCTTTGCTGGTTTATAGCAATTCTTCCAACTTAGCCATTACCTTATCAGCAAACTCTGTTGTGCTTAGAATCTCGATGCCCTGACCAGGCTTAGACAAGTCACTTGTAGAGAAGCCTGCTTCGAAGACGCTCTGCATAGCAGTCCAAACCGCTTTCGCTTCTTCTTCCAAACCAAAACTCATGTCCAGCATCAATGCAACAGAACCAATCATTGAGTATGGGTTAGCTTTGTTTTGGCCAGCAATATCTGGTGCAGAACCGTGAGAAGGTTCGTAGTATGCTTTCTCAGGCCCCATACATGCTGATGGCATTAGACCTAGAGAACCAAGAATACCGCCACCCTGGTCACTCAAGATATCACCGAACATGTTTTCCATGACCATGACATCAAACTGACCTGGGTTCAAACATAGGTGAGTCGCAGCTGCATCAACCAACATGTGAATGACTTCTACTTCAGGGTAATCTTTAGCAACTTCTTCAAGCACTTCGTTCCAAAGTACAGAAGAGATCAATACATTACTCTTGTGAATATTGTGAAGAACTTTCTTACGCTTCATAGATTCTTTAAAAGCAACTTCCAAAATCTGTCGGATCTGGCTTTCATCGTAATCCAAGGTTTCTTTTACATAGCGAAGGCCATCTTCAGTCTTACCACTTTCTTTTCCACCGAAGTAAAGACCACCGATCAATTCACGAATCAACATGATGTCGATACCATTGCCCACTACTTCTTTTTTAAGTGGTGAGAAATGAGCCATACCTGCTGGCAAAGAAATCGGGCGAAAGTTTGCATAGGTATTCAAACGACGACGCATTGGTAATAAAGCACCACGCTCAGGACGCTCTTCTACAGGAATCTTCTCAGACTCTTCATGGCTCAAGCCGATTGGGCCTTTAAGAATTGCATCCGCTGTATCACATAGATCAATCGTTTCCTGAGGGAAAGACTTACCATGTGAGAAGTAAGCACTGGCTCCGAATGGGCCGTCGATGCAATCAAAAACAACATCACGTTTTTCTTCAATTAGCTTTAATACACGCAAAGCCTGCTCTGTAATTTCTGGGCCAATGCCGTCACCTGCGAGAACCGCAATCTTGTATGTTTGAGTCATTATTTTTTCCTAGCGAAATAATACGTCGATCTAAATGTGGGCGTATTGTAAAGATAGCGCCCCCTATCTGGCAAATAAATTGATTTATAAAGAAGACGATATGGCCATTCAAATAGCGCATATCGACCATAATAGGTTGACGGGCGCGTCACCATTATGTAACTTGCTTACCCCTTAGATTAAAGTGTTAACAGAGCATTAGGCCAATCGCCTCGGTGTCGGGATACAAACTTCTGTTAACATGCTGTATGTAAACTAATTTGTTTTGAGATTTTGTGGCAATGGCGTACGAAAATATACTTTATGAAGTAATTGGTCCTCTGGGATTAATCACCCTTAACAGACCAACAAAGCATAACGCGGTGTCGTTAGCGACGCTGGATGACCTTCATAACGCTTTTGCTGAAGCTGAAGCCGACCCTCAGGTTCGCGTTATCGGTTTAACCGGTGCGGGCGAGAAAGCCTTTGCTTCAGGTTCAGACCTTAACGAAGTAGAACACCGAGATATTAAGAAAGCACTTGAACCGATTGTTCAAGGTTTTGCTGAACGCTGTGAGCGTAGTGAGAAAGTATCTATCGCCGCCATCAATGGTATCTGTATGGGCGGTGGCTTGGAGCTGGCACTGGGTTGCGATATTCGTATCGGTACGACTAACTCCAAATATGCAACACCTGAAGGCAAGCTAGGTATTATTCCTGGTGGTGGTGCAACTCAGCGTTTACCACGTATTGTTGGTAAAGCTTGGGGCATGGAAATGTTATTAATGGGTGAAACCATTGATTCTGACCGCGCTTATCAAATAGGCTTAATTACCCGTTTGCTTGAGCCAGAAGATCTTATGCCGACGCTACATAAAATGGCAGGTCAAATTGCCGCGTTTGCGCCACTCGTTCCTCAGTTTATGAAGTCGATGGTCAACTATGGCCTTGAGGCAGGACAACACTCTGGCTTGGCTATGGAAAAGTTTGCTCAAGCAGCCTTGATCGAAACAGCCGACAAAAAAGAAGGCTTACGTGCCTTCCTTGAAAAACGTCCGCCAAACTGGTCTGGCCGTTAATTTCAATCATAAATTACTAGAAGGCTTTGAAGCACTGTTTCAAAGCCTTTTTTGTTTCAAGCTCAAGCAAGTGATACGTAAATGGAGAAGTTCATGGGGAAAACAGCATGGGTTGCTGGCGCAAACGGACTAATCGGTAGTCATTTGGTTTCTTTGCTCAATCAACATCCCGCTTATGAACGTGTTGTTGCTTTCGTCCGCTCACCTTCAAGTGCCTCTTGGGCCAAGCTGCCTAAGGTTGAACAATGGCCAGTCAACTACCGTGAGCTCAGCGCTCCCGAACCCAAAAAAGTAGACGATATATTTTGCGCCCTGGGTTCTACTACTCGTAAAACGCCAAATAAAGAAGCTTACTACGAAATAGATGTCACCTTTCCTTTGAATGTTGCACGGCTAGGTCTTCAGAACGGCGCTCGCTATTATGGCCTTGTCTCTGCGCATGGTGCCAAGGTGAAAGCGTTCT
>NZ_LWGA01000917.1:0-3620 GCF_001635235.1 Oleiphilus sp. HI0117
AAGCATCGGCTATGCAAACCCGCCATCACCGCAAGATCATCAACTCTTGGGTCGTGAGCCAAAGCCAGCACAGCAGAATAGGAATCAGAAAATCGCTCTTTTATCAGATCATCTGGTAAGCAAAGATGCAGCGGAGTATCCCAGCTTTTAGCATCGTGCCTATCAACCACGTTACTACGCGCATCGCAGAGCTCAACATGGAAATCGATCGCCTTTAAAATATTCAAGAGATTCCTTGCAACCTCACCCACACCTACGATTAGTACTTGATAGATCGGGCCGAGCACATGAGTGAAGCGAGCATTATCGAGACTAACCTTATCGATGTCATGCGCTTCCTTATGATTCATGACTCTAATATCTGCTTGACCAGTATCTAAACAAACTTCACGCTTAAGCCATTTCCTGGAATCAAGCGTAGATATAATTTTTGAGATGTATGAAAGGTGAGTGTTGTCCAAGGCCTCTATGAGCAGAGACATTGTACCGCCACAAGGCAGCATATAACGCTGCGCATCATCAGGGTGATCACCAAAGACTTTGATAAAGGGGTATTGGGTATTTCCAAGGCTTAGGTGTTCAACTAGAGCGTCTTCAATACAACCACCTGACAAAGAACCTACTTGCATACCTAAACTTGAGTTATAGGCAAACAGACTACCGGGCGGACGAGGGGAAGCTCCCCATGTTGTAACAACCGTTACCAAAAAGACCTTTTCGTCACGAGCTAGCCACTCTTTAATCGAATTCAATACATGCTTGTTTTGTTCATACATATTAACTTAGCTTAAAAGGCATAGAGTTAAATCGCTTACCCGTAGCTTTATACAAAGCAGAAGCGATTGCTGGTGCAATCGGTGGCAAGCCAGGCTCGCCCACACCGCTTGGCGAGTCGTCTGACGGGACAATATAAGTTTTAATATCTGGAGATTCATTCATCCTCATCAAAGGATAGTCATGAAAATTACTTTGCATAACCTCACCTTCAGCAAAAGTAATCTCTCCATAGAGTGCGGCAGTCGCACCAAATATAATTCCGCTTTCCATCTGCATTGTAACGATATCAGGGTTTACAACCATGCCGCAATCTACGGCACAATGCACCGTCAGAAGCTTAACTTGTCCATATTCAACTTTAAGTTCAACTAGTTGCGCAACATAAGAGCCGAAAGACTTATGCACAGCGATACCTTGGTGGACATCTTTAGGCAGCGTACGCCCCCACCCACCTTTTTCTGCAACCAGGTTCAACACTTTAAGTAGTCGCGGTGAATTACCTAAATACTGTTTGCGGAACTGATATGCATCTAGTCCAGCTGACTGAGCTAACTGATCAATTGCACTCTCCACAACGAAAGCGTTAAATGAGTGGCCAACTGAACGCCAGTAGCTTATCGGTACGCCAGCATCGGCCTTGATATGCTTAACACTGATATTTGGTATCGTATAAGGAAAGTCGGCAGCACCTTCATAAGGCGAAGTATCAGCTGGAGTGATTGGCGTTCCCTCGGTCATTAGCCCGGCATGCCCCAGCATTGGGTACATAAACTCAGGCGCCCAAGGAAACATAGCTGGTGAAGCGTCCCATACATACCAATCCATAATCTTGGGCACGACAATTTGATGCTCCCAGGCGACAGGTAGGCCTTTAGTGTCGAGCGCAGCCCGAACCTTGTGCAAACTTGCTGGTCGAAATAAATCGTGCTTGATATCTTCTTCTCTGGACCAAACCAGTTTAATTGTCAGTCCGGTTTTTTCCGCAACCTCAGCAGCCTCGGCAATATAATCTTGACTTAAGCGTCTACCGAAGCCACCCCCTAGAAACTGGTTATGAATAGTTACATTGTCCAGATCGATATTGGTCGCTTTTGCGACTGCAACTTGTGCTACGTCAGGGGCTTGAGTTCCAGCCCATACTTCCGCCTTCCCCTTGCTAACCCTTGCAACGGCATTCATTGGCTCCATGGTGGCGTGAGCAAGAAAAGGCGCTGTAAACTCAAACTCTTCTATATGGCCATCAGCCTCGAGAAGCTCCGCTGTATCGCCGTCTTGACGAATAGATTTGCCGGAATCATTTGCAAGCTTATCCAGATATAGGTTGCTGATTGCATCACTAGTTTCAACACTCTCTTCACTAAATGCCCACTGCGCCTCTAGTACTTTTGATGCTTTCCTTGCTTGCCAATAGGAGTTTGCGACGACAGCTATACCACGGGAAACCTCAAGAACCGAGACAACACCTTTCTGCTGAAGAGCGACTTCGATATTCGCAGACTTAAGTTTGCCCCCATATTTCGGAGCCCGCTCTACAACGCAGTATTTAAGATCCTGCAATTCAACATCGATTCCATAAGCGCTTTCCCCTTTTACCTTTGCAGCTGCATCAAGTCGAGCGTCGAATTTCCCTATGTACTTGAATTGAGCCGGTTCTTTTACCTTTATTTCCTGCGGTAAATCTTGCTGAGAAGCTAGTTTAGCCAAAGCACCAAAACTCACTTTTTTGCCGGTAGACTTAACGCTGACATAAGCATTACGGCACTCTAAGTTATCTTGTGGTAACGCAAATGCTTCTGACGCTGCTTGTAGCAATAAAGTCCGTACAGCAGCCCCTGCCTCGCGAATCTGGCTCCAACTGCTTGAAAGACTGTTACTACCCCCGGTTAGCTGCAAGCCATAATCCGGGTTGCGATAAGCTGCGTTTGCCCCGGCAAAAACAACCTGAATAGTATCTGGTGAGGTATCTAGCTCTTCAGCCAGCAGCGTTGTAATACCCGTGTAAGTGCCCTGACCCATCTCTACTCTATCTAAAGTGAAGATCACAGAGTTATCTGGCCGTATCTCGAGCCAGGCATTAGCCAACCAGCTACCAGTATTTGATAGTTCATTGTTTCTTAGCGTACTGCAGCCTGGCAATGTTATCGCCACGCTAAGGCCGCCAGCAGCGCCTAAACCAACTTTAAGAAAATCCCTACGATTTATCGCTGTATCAGGTAAAAGCTCTTTAGATTTGTTCATGAGATTAGAATGCATTATGAGCGCTTCATACCTTTGCTTTGTAGGATAGATCGGCAGCAATTTGCTGTGATGCAACAGTGTCTTTAATGGCAGCCTTGATTCGGGAATAAGTACCGCAGCGACAAAGGTTACCGGACATCGCATTGTCAATATCTTCATCACTAGGGTTTGCATTAGCTTTCAAGAGCGAGGCTGCGGACATAAGCTGTCCAGGCTGACAATAACCACATTGCGGTACGTTATGTTTAATCCAGCTTTCTTGTAGCGGGTGCAACTGACCATCTTTACTGGCCAATCCTTCAATGGTAGAGATATTTTGGCCTTCCACTGACGAAACAGGGGTAATGCAAGAGCGAATGGCGACACCATTAAGATGAACAGTACACGCTCCACACAAACCCGCACCACAACCAAACTTGGTGCCCTTTAGACCAACCTCATCACGAATCACCCAAAGGAGTGGCGTATCTGGCTCGACGTCGATTGATATGGGCGCGCCATTAATCTTGAGTTTCATTCTGCCTCCTAGCTAGAAAGCTTTGTCTGGCCAAAGCTAAAGATAGTTTTTATAGAAATAGTTGAACTTAGTAATGCTAATTATTTTT
>NZ_LWGA01000918.1:0-2503 GCF_001635235.1 Oleiphilus sp. HI0117
ACCAAAACTGGCAATCTCTTCAACAACCTGCGCTTGTTGATTTACCTTGATCGGATAAACACCCCGATAAGGTGATTGATAGTTTAACTTTTCTATCGCCTCAGCAAAGGCATCATTTAGGCGCTTAATTTGAGCATCTAGAATATTTTCGACTCGCAACAAAACCGGCATCTGAAGGTCCCGATCGATCATTCCTTCTACAATGTTCATCAAAGGAATAGAGACATTCAAGGTTTTCGCCGTGACACAGCCTTCATCAGAAACTCCGAAGTAGTCATTACCCCAGTGATCTATACCGTACCGGTCGATGTTCTGCTTAATTTTACTCGGTTTATCTTGTTGCTGATCCAATACTAGCTCCTGAATCGTTGTTATCGTTTGATGCGAAGAAGTCGACTTACTCGCTTTCAATAGTTGGTAGCTGTCTCTTCCACTTAAGCTTCTTCTCTATCGAAGATATAACCATGCCAGCGATATCTTTACGTGTCGCTGTCTCAATGCCTTCAAGACCTGGGGAAGAATTCACCTCAAGCAATAACGGACCGGAATCAGACCGTATAATATCAACGCCAGCAACCTGAAGACCTAATACTTTAGCAGCCTTCACTGCTAATGCTCTTTCTTCTTTGGTTATTTTTACGATTGACGCCGACCCGCCTTGATGGATATTCGCTCTGAACTCACCAGGGGCTGCTGAGCGCTCTATTGAAGCAACAACTTTTCCATCAATAACAAAACATCGTAAATCTTTGCCATTTGCCTCTTTAATAAATTTTTGCACAAGCAAGTTAGCCCTCAAAGACTTGAAGGCGTTGATAACACTTTCTGCTGCTTTTTTTGTTTCGGCCAGAACGACACCTCGCCCCTGTGTGCCTTCAAGAAGTTTCACGATCAAGGGTGCGCCGCCCACCATTTCAATGAGGTCATTTGTGTCTATTGGTGAGTTAGCAAAACCAGTCGTTGGAATATTGATGCCACTCTTGAGCATGAGTTGCAAAGAGAACAGTTTGTCTCTGGACTGTGAAATTGCAGCTGAGGAGTTCGTTGTATAGATCCCCATGCTTTCAAATTGGCGAGCTAATGCGGTTCCGTAAAATGTCACGCTAGGTCTTATTCTTGTAATGACAGCATCCAAATCATTAAGTATCGTTCCTCCGCGATAATGCGCTTCAGGTTCCAGTGCATCCAGTTTCATATAGCATTGCTTAACATTGAGGAAAACCATTTCATGGCCTCGCTCTTCGCCAGCCTCCAGTAATCTCTGGTTGCTATACAGCTCTTCATTGCTTGCGAGCAGGGCGATCTTAAGACCACTCTTTTCAGGTTCCTTTTTTCCATAATATCCATCGATTGTTTCTTGTGAAATTGCACCCATCAAGTCTTCTTGTTCAGGGTCAACAAGCATCCGGCCTACCATAGCTTCTCTCCCAAGAAGCATTCTGAAACCCATGGAGTCTCTATTAGCAAGCGTTAACTCTACTTCCCAAATCATTTCACCAATTTTTAGTGGCGCTTGCACAACAAAACGGGTTTCTGAGACGCCACTAGAGCTTTTAACAACTCGCTTGTCTATGATCGGGCGCTCACACCTGATAACTGTACGGCGATTATTCTGAAGCGGGTGCACTTCAAAACTCACCCATGCAGCCCCATCTCTACGAAATTGCTGAATGTTGAAAGCATGAATAGACGATGTTTTTGCCCCCGAATCCACACGCGCTTTTATGGCCGGGATTCCTAGCTCGGGAAATGCGCACCACTCCTCGCTACCAATGACTACTTTGTTATCGCTTGGTGACATAGGTGACTCCGGTGTGCGAATAGGTTGAATATAAAAGACGTATAGCGTTACTGGTGAGGGAACGGAATCACTAATCAGTGGATTCAGTTTCCTCAGGGTCGCATGTTTGCCAAATACCATCACTATCTTGATAGGAGCCGTATTGAGCGCATTGCTCTTCTTTAGTTTGAGGTTCTTCTGCGAGAGAAAAGTTCGGAATCAACATAGGTATGACCAAGGCCAGAACAGCGATGAACTTATTCATATTCATGTTCATAATTTCCTGATAAATAAAAATTATCGATTAGTAAATTAGATCCCCTTATTGAGAAGGCCTAATCGCTTAAGTTGCTGTCATCATCATAAGATGAAAAATCTACTGATGAAGAAGGCTGGGCGCCCATAGAAATGTGTAAGCGCTGCCTTTGATTGCTTACTTCTAAGAAGCGTTTCCACGCTCTTTCATGAATGCTAGAGGCCTCTTTTTTCCCCATAAAAACGGATACAAACTCTTTCTCTTCATCACACCTAGGCTTTAGCTCTCCGCCATAGAGAGCCTTGTATGACTTACCATAATCTTCGAGTAATTGTGCTTGTTCTTTAGTAAAGTGGCCGCTTCTTGCTATTCCTTTTGGAAAATGCTCTATAGCCCAAAATTTACCCGTTGTGTGGAATGCTTGTTTATTAGCCATATTTTTGCCTAATATAATCTAACCATCTTAT
>NZ_LWGA01000919.1:0-8513 GCF_001635235.1 Oleiphilus sp. HI0117
ACCGTTGCTGCTCATTTGGAACTCAAAATAGCCGATAAGCAGGATGTTCTGGAAGAGTTGAATGTCGGGCAGCGTGCAGAAATGTTGTTAGCTGTTATCGAAGGCGAGCTTGATCTGATTCAGGTCGAGAAGCGCATTCGTGGTCGTGTTAAGAAGCAAATGGAAAAGAGTCAGCGCGAGTACTACCTGAATGAGCAAATGAAAGCTATCCAGAAAGAAATGGGAGCGATCAACGAAGGTGGTAACGAGTTCGAAGAGCTGGAAAACAAAATTCAAACGGTGGGTATGAGTGCAGAGGCCAAGAAGAAGGCTGAAGCAGAGCTTAAAAAGTTGAAGATGATGTCGCCGATGTCTTCAGAGGCCTCTGTTGTGCGGGGCTATGTTGAATGGCTTGTAAACCTTCCCTGGAAAAAGAAAAGTAAAGTTCGTCACGATATCGTTAAGGCAAGAGAAATTCTTGATGCGGACCATTACGGCCTGGAAGAAGTTAAAGATCGTATTATTGAATATTTGGCAGTGCAGAGCCGGGTTAAGAAGCTTAAAGGGCCGGTATTGTGTTTGGTTGGGCCTCCTGGTGTAGGTAAAACCTCCTTGGGGCAATCTATTGCGAAGGCAACAAACCGAAAATATACCCGTGTTGCACTGGGTGGTGTGCGTGATGAAGCAGAGATTCGTGGTCATCGCCGAACTTATATCGGTTCAATGCCAGGTAAACTGATTCAGAAGCTTTCTAAAGTCGAAGTGAAGAACCCGCTGTTCTTGTTTGATGAAATCGATAAATTGGGTGCTGATCATCGTGGTGACCCGGCTTCGGCTTTGCTTGAGGTGTTAGATCCAGAACAAAATCATACCTTTAATGATCACTATCTAGAAGTAGATTATGATTTGTCCGATGTTATGTTTGTCTGTACCTCAAACTCAATGAACATCCCTCCGGCCTTGCTTGATCGTATGGAGGTTATCCGTATTCCGGGTTACACCGAAGATGAAAAGATCAATATCGCGCAAAAATACCTGATCCCGAAACAGATCAAAGATAATGGCCTGAAAAAAGGTGAGCTCGCTATTGCCGAAGATGCAATAAGAGATGTGATTCGTTATTACACCAAAGAAGCGGGTGTTCGAGGGCTGGAGCGAGAGCTTGCTAAAGTTTGTCGCAAGGTAGTGAAGGAAATTCTAGAGTCTAAAGAGGCTATTGAGATTACCGTAGATAGCAAAAATATCGATCAGTACTTAGGTGTGCGCAAATTTAGTTACGGCATGGCTGATGAAAAGGACCGGGTAGGGCAGGTTACTGGTCTGGCATGGACGCAGGTTGGCGGCGAGTTGTTGTCAATTGAATGTAGTACTGTGCCGGGTAAAGGTAAGGTTGTTCGGACGGGGTCTTTGGGTGATGTAATGCTGGAGTCAATACAAGCTGCTATGACTGTTGTAAGAAGTCGAGCTGGCGGCTTTTATATCGATGACAACTTTCATGAAAAGCATGATATTCATGTCCATGTTCCTGAAGGTGCGACGCCAAAAGATGGGCCGAGTGCGGGTATCGCAATGTGCACGGCAATGGTTTCCTCATTTACTGGCATTCCAGTTCGTGCAGACGTTGCGATGACAGGTGAAATAACCTTGCGTGGTCAGGTCCTTGCTATTGGTGGCTTGAAAGAAAAGTTATTAGCGGCACATAGAGGTGGAATAAAACTAGTTCTAATTCCTCAAGAAAATGAAAAAGACTTGAAGGAAATTCCGGATAATATTAGAGCAGACCTCGAAATTGTACCGGTTAAGTGGATTGACGAAGTTTTAGAGCGCGCTTTGGCGTATTCTCCCGAAAGTGATGAACACAAGGAAAAAATGCTGCAAAAGTCCGAAAAAGAAGGTTCAGAGGTGAAAGATGAGGCTTCTGAGAGAATAAATACACATTAGGCGCTCAGGCTGCTTGACAGGGCTTTCGCTCAGTTGGTATAAAACAGTCTGACGTCAGGCAGCAGTAATTTAGGGGGCTCCGACCTGTCATGTGATATTTGTTAGTTGTCTTTTTGAGTATCAAAGATACAATTGACGAATGTTTTTAAAAGTGTAAGATTTCTAAGAATCAAAAAGCACATCATTATAAATTATATACAGAGATTACCTTGCAGCATTCTGCGAAAGTCTCGTATGTTTACAGTTATCTCAAAAGGGGTTTAGTGTGAATAAGTCTGAACTAATTGATGCAATTGCAGAATCTGCAGACATTTCTAAAGCAGCCGCTGGTCGTGCTATCGACGCGGTTGTAGAATCAGTTACAAATGCACTTAAAGAAGGTGATCAGGTAACGTTGATTGGTTTTGGTACCTTCTCTGTGAAAGATCGTGCAGCAAGAACTGGTCGTAACCCACAGACTGGTGCAGAAATTCAAATCGCTGCTGCCAAGATTCCTAGCTTTAAAGCTGGTAAAGGCCTAAAGGATGCAGTAAACGGCTAGTAAGCTGTTTGTTGAATCGGCTTACTTTAGTAAGTTAGAAAAAAGCCGCTCTTAGCGGCTTTTTTTGTGCCTGTAATTCGTGAATTGCTAAGTGAGTCGGAATGATTTGGGGTGTTTTGACAGTACCTGGCATAAATCTAATATGGGGCTAAACTTAAAGGATAAGCAAAAGGAGGATGTTCGCTTTGAGTACGGCAAAGATATTGTTAGTAGAAGATAATGCAGGTGAAGAAGAGTTGGCTTTGTTTGCGCTTAAAAAAGCGGGCGTAGAGCAGAAAGATGTTGTCATTGTTAGGGATGGGCAAGAGGCGATTGATTACCTGTGTGGAAAGGGGCAGTACGCTGGCCAGCAGTTCGACCCTGAGATAAGGGTGGTTTTCCTCGATTTGAATTTGCCAAAAGTTCATGGTCTGGATGTGTTGAAAGAGCTTCGTCACAACCTGGACACTCAATGCCTACCTGTTGTCATCCTAACCTCCTCCGATGAAGAGAGAGATGTTCAGGAAGGTTATCGGGCCGGCGCAAACAGCTATATTCAAAAGTCTTTTGATATAAATGAATTTAAAGACAATATCTCAGCACTTCGGAATTATTGGTTAGACATTAACCTTTCTCCGGTATCAAGGTAGCTATATGCATTTAGTGGAAGGTAAGATTATACGAATATTAATCGTCGATGACTCCGAAGACGATGTCAGGTTCAACCTTGAGTGATCAGTCATTTTTTGATGATATCAAGATCTGGCAAAAAGAATATGACCTGCTGCCTCAGAGAATTTGTTTTGAAATTACAGAAACCTCTGCAATCGATAACCTGGTTGATGCGGTAGAGTTTATTAATGAAATTAGAGGGCTAGGCTTTAAGTTTGCGCTAGATGATTTTGGTGTTGGTTTGAGCTCTTTTTCTTATCTTAAAACGATTCCTGTCGACTTCCTGAAGATTGATGGGAGCTTTGTTAAGAATATGTTGAGCGACAGTATTGATAGAGGGATTGTGGAGTCGTGCAATATGATAGCGCACGCAGCGGGTCTAGAGACGATCGCAGAGTTTGTTGAGGATGATGCGACTTGCGAAGCGCTAAGAGAAATTGGAATAGACTTTGCTCAAGGATTTGGCATCGTGATGCCTGGCCCCTTACCTGATCAAGAGTCAAGCTAATAAGCGTGAACCCTCCGTCGCTTCCATTCTATGCTTGACCAAATCTTAAAAAAACTCGTTAATTTCTTAAACGGTCTTAACACCTTGTTTGTTCTGCCGTCACTGGTCTTACTTGTAATTAGTGACGTTATTTTGCGTTCATTATTTTCCTCTCCCATTGCTTGGGCTCACGAATTGTCGGGTTTGCTGCTACTCAGCATGTTCTTTATTAGCGATTCCAAAGTGTATAGAGGGCCATGAATTATTGAGTGTTGACCTGCTTTACCAAGCCTTGTCGGCTTCTAAGCAACGCTCCCTAAAATGCGCTTCATATGTTTTCTTGGTTTTGTTCTCGCTACTTGTCGTTTGGCAGGCGGTGTTGGGCGCGATAGATAGCTATACCTATGAAGATCAAGCTTATACTATCGACATACCTTATTGGCCTTTCTATGCCTTGATGGCTTTTATCGGGCTTGTGACAACGCTTCAATCATTGAGTTTGCTATGGGCTAGCCAAGGTTCTGGTCGAACCAAAGAGGGGCATTCGTGAACTCTGAAAGTGTTGGCCTGTTGGCCATGGCCTGCTTGCTTATATTAATTGCTCTGCGTGTACCGATTGCTATCGCTTTGATAGCGGTAGGTCTGCTTGGAAATGTCTACCTTCAGAGCTTTGAGTCGGCTATCGTTCAGTTTCAGTTGGTTAGTTGGGAAGTCGCCAGTAACTTTGTATTGGTGACCTTACCTATATTTGTTTGGATGGGAGCTTTAGCTCAAACAACGGGCTTGGGTAAAGATCTTTTCTATTGCTTTAACCGCTGGTTCGGGCGAATTCCCGGTGGCTTGGCGATCACATCTATCAGCTGCTCAGCAACCTTTGGAGCGGTCACAGGCTCTAGTGTTGCAACAGTCACAGCAATGGGCAAAATGCTGATGCCAGAGATGCGGCGTTACGGCTATAACCAAAGCCTTGCGACTGGCTCAATCGCATCAGCCGGTGTGCTCGCCATTCTTATTCCTCCGAGTATCCCTTTGGTCTTTTATGCGGCCTGGACGGAAACCTCGCTAGGCGACCTGTTTATAGCGGGTATTATTCCGGGAATTCTATTAGCTTTGATGTTTGGTCTATATGTCATGATTCGCTGTAAGCTCAAGCCCGAGCTTGCACCGGGTGGTGAGCATTACTCGGTGGCAGAGCGGATCAAGGCGCTACCAAAACTCCTGCCGGCATTGTCACTAATGCTTATTGTTTTGGGTAGTATTTACGGAGGCTATGCAACGCCAACAGAGGCCGCGGCTATTGGTTTGGCTTGGGTATTCGTTATTGCCTTATTTCGCGGACGCTTAAGTGCAATGATTCTGAAAGAAAGTTTGGGCCAAAGCGTTTCGCTGAGCGGCAACATCTTTTTGTTATTCTTAGGAGGCGTATTCTTTAGCCGCTTCATGGCGCAGACTGACGTGACTCAGCTCTTGATAGAGTCCATCGCCGGTTGGGGTGATTCATCTTTCTTGATAATGTTAGCTCTATTGCTCTTGTATCTGGTGCTCGGGGCTGTATTAGACACCTCTGGGATGATTATCCTCACCTTGCCTTTTGTCTTCCCTTTGGTGACCTCTTTAGGATATGAGCCGGTCTGGTTTGGTATTTTTATCGTTATGATGATTGAGCTATCGCTGATTACGCCGCCAATCGGTATCAATGTATTTGTAATGCAGCGCGTTGCTCCGGATATACCCTTAACAACTGTCTTTAAGGGTGCCTTACCATTCGTAGTAATAAGCTTGGTTATGGTACTACTGCTGCTGATCTTCCCTGAAATAGCTTTGTGGTTGCCTGGGCAAATGAAAGATTAGAGTTTCTCTACTCTTGGTGTCCTCTGTGGTTCATCGGTTTATCACTTCAAGATCAAAACATAAAACACGGTTCACCACAGAGGTCACAGAGAGGCCTGCGGCCTACACCGAGAAAAGATAAAAAGGTTTTTAGGGTGTCTTAATCCCTTCCTCTGTGCAGCGAAGCGCTCGGTGTCCTCTGTGGTTTAAGCCTTTCCCTGCGTATCGTGCTTGTTATAAGCCTCTACAATTCGTTGAACAATAGGGTGTCTGACAACATCAGATGGGCGGAAGTGGATGCTGCTGATGCCTTTTACGCCATTTAAAACGCGCTGAGCCTGAGCTAAGCCCGACATCGCGTGTTTAGGTAGGTCGGTTTGGGTTAGGTCGCCCGTAATAACGGCTGTTGAGCCAAAACCAATTCGGGTCAGGAACATCTTCATTTGTTCGGGTGTGGTGTTCTGGCTTTCGTCCAAAATAATAAAAGCATTATTAAGTGTTCGGCCGCGCATAAAGGCGAGTGGTGCGACTTCTATGATGTTCTTATCCATGAGCTTGGCGACTTGGTCGAAGCCTAGCATTTCATATAGCGCGTCATAGAGAGGGCGCAAGTAAGGGTCAACTTTCTGAGCCAGGTCGCCAGGCAGAAAGCCAAGCTTTTCTCCTGCTTCAACTGCGGGCCGAACTAGCAGAATGCGTTTAACTTCTTCGTTATTTAGCGCTTCTACAGCACAAGCAACAGCAAGGTAGGTTTTGCCAGTACCAGCAGGGCCTAAGCCAAAATTAATATCATGCTGCTTAATGTTAGCAACATATTGGCACTGGTTCTCGCCGCGAGGTTTAACTTGGCTTCGAGGTGTTTTGATTAGTCGAGCTTCTTCTGATAGCTCGCTCGAAATAGCATCAACGCCAAACTCCTGAACAAAGAGGTGAACCATTTCAAGGCTAATGCTCGAATTATCCTCGGTCTCTCGATATAGGTGTCTGATTATCTCTAGCGCCGCCTGAGATGCTTCAGCTTTTTCGCCACGTATTTTGAAAACAGCGCCCCGATAGCTAATCTTAACATCTAGGCGCATCTCCAGGTGTTTGATGTTTTCATCAAATTGGCCGCACAAACAGGCGAGGCGGTCATTATCAAAAGGCGTCAGTGCAACTTCTTTAATGGTAATGGAGCCAGTGCTCGTTGTTTTGACTTTATCGTCAGGCTGCTTGTCTTGCCGTCTGGCTAACTTTTCTTTTTTAGTAGTCTTGCTCATCGACTCTTTCACCACGTAATGAATTTGCGTAAGCATCGGTAATCTTCACGTCGATAAAGCGCCCGATCAAGGCACTATCTGAGCGGTCTTGCTTCGCTTTGAAGTTCACAACACGGTTATTTTCGGTTCGGCCTTGTAGCTCCCCGGGGTCTTTCTTAGAAAAACCTGTGACCAGAATTCGTTCGGTATTACCGACCATTTTTCGGCTAATATCTTGAGCTTGTTGAAGAATGCGCTGCTGCAGAATTTGCAGTCGTTGTTTTTTAACTTCTTCGCTTGTTTCATCAGGTAAATCTGCTGCTGGTGTACCCGGGCGCGCGCTATAGATAAAACTAAAAGAAGCGTCAAAGCCAACGTCATTGATCAGCTTCATGGTGTCTTCAAAGTCTTTCTCGGTTTCGCCAGGGAAGCCAATGATAAAGTCTGAAGAGATACTAATATCAGGGCGGTGCTTACGTATACGGCGAATTTTAGATTTGTACTCTAATGCCATATGGCCGCGCTTCATCGCATTCAGTATTCTGTCTGAACCGCTTTGAACAGGAAGGTGGAGGTGGCTTACCAGCTCAGGAGTATCGGCATAAACGTCGATAAGTGAGTCACTGAACTCAACCGGATGCGACGTTGTAAAACGAATTCGGTCAATGCCTTCAATGGCTGCGGTTAGTGTGATTAACTCAGCAAGATCCATCATATCGCCATCGTGCGTTTCACCTTGGTAGGCGTTAACGTTTTGGCCGAGTAAGTTGATTTCACGCACACCTTGAGTAGCAAGGTGGGAGATTTCTGCCAGTACGTCATCAACAGGGCGGCTAACTTCCTCACCTCGCGTGTAAGGCACAACACAAAAAGTACAATACTTGCTACAGCCTTCCATAATTGAAACAAACGCAGAAGGGCCATTTATACCGGGAGCAGGGAGGTGGTCAAACTTTTCAACTTCAGGGAAGCTGATGTCGACCACGCCTACATCAGTTGTTTTTGATGCGTCGATCATCTCTGGTAGGCGATGAAGCGTTTGTGGGCCAAAGATCACGTCTACAAAAGGCGCGCGAGAACGAATCGCCTCACCTTCCTGACTGGCAACGCAACCACCAACTCCGATAGTTAGTTCCGGGTTGCTTTCCTTAAGCTTCTTCCAGCGACCAAGCTGGTGAAAGACCTTTTCCTGTGCTTTTTCACGAATAGAGCAGGTGTTAAGAAGAATGATGTCAGCATCACTCTCGTTCTCGGTTAACTCAACTTTATGACTGTCTTGCAGTAAGTCTGTCATGCGAGATGAGTCGTACTCATTCATCTGGCAGCCGTGAGTTTTAATAAAAAGCTTCTTGGTCGTGTTGTCGGTCATCTAAATATCAATCGCTTGCGAAAAGAGTTGCTTAAAAAATAGGCGGCAGATTATACATCTAAGCAGGCAGTGGGTGTAGTTTTTTCTGTCGCTAAAGACTGCCCTTAAAGATCAAAACACAAAAGACGGTTCACCACCGAGGGCACAGAGAGGCCTGCGGCCTACACAGAGAAAAGATAAAAACAGAGAAAAGATAAAAGCCTTTTTAGGTGTGTCTCCATCTCTTCCTCTGTGCAGCGAAGCGCCAGGTGTCCTCTGTGGTTCTTCGGTTTATCCCTTAAAGATCAAAACACAAAAGACGGTTCACCACCGAGGGCACAGAGAGGCCTGCGGCCTACACAGAGAAAAGATAAAAACAGAGAAAAGATAAAAGCCTTTTTAGGTGTGTCTCCATCTCTTCCTCTGTGCAGCGAAGCGCCCGGTGTCCTCTGTGGTTCTTCGGTTTATCCCTTAAAGATCAAAACACAAAAGACGGTT
>NZ_LWGA01000920.1:0-14581 GCF_001635235.1 Oleiphilus sp. HI0117
AGTTCGAACCATCTGTGATCCTAATGATTAGTTTTGACTATATTTGATTAAAGAAGGAGTGTAATTAAATACGCAATTAACTCAATCATCAATCATGGGTTTTCGATTCGGATTAGAAAATTTCGTTTAAGCCAGTATTAAAAGCTAGAAGGAAAGATGTGTTGAAACAACAGTCCCTATCAGGTGCTGATAGTTGGCTGTTTTATACTAAAAAACTAATCTTCGAGTGACAGCAATGCGGACTTTCTTGCTGCAAGATCACGAGCGCTTCTGCCAATATACTCTCCACTCTTATTGCTATAGAGAATCCCAATGGAATCCGTTAGTATCATAGAAAATGCTAATGCACGGAAAAACGGAAAAACGGAAAAACTTAGATATGAGCAGCAAAAAGTTCTTCGAGGCGAAATTCGATAAGGGCATAAAAGCTATTGTTTGCGGGAACTGTGGAGCCAAGATAGCTAGCACGTTAAATGATTGCGTTGGCCCTAGCGGAATGGTTGAAATAGGTGGCTGTATCAAGCAGTGCGAATGTCCACAATGTGGCGAGAAAAATTGCTGTAAGCGGAACAATCCTAAACGGGATCTTGAGCCAGGTTTAAATTTCTAAGCGAGAACGACAAATAAAATACGGAAAACGGAAAAGGATTTTTGCAATGTTTCCTGTAAATAAGAAGCTAATGCGCCGACTTGATCGTGAAGGTGCATTTAAAAGCAAGTCTGTGAAAAATACCAATGAGAATATAGATATTGATGTTGTCGGTATTATCTGGACTTTGCTTAGGGAGTCACCCTTTTTGTTTATAGGTTTGGGAGCACTAAGCGTTCTTAAGAATAATACCGACATTAATTTTACAATCGTTCTTGTATCTTCGATTTTGCTTGGTGTTTGCTCGCGCTTTATCATGTCAGCTTTGGTTATAAAAGCTGATGCCTCATCAAATATATCTTATAGGATAATTCTAACTGTGTTGTTGGGGGGCATGCCATTTTTAATGCTCTATTTACTGTTTAGTACCATTTTTTCGGTGAATAGTATGATTGGAAATTTCGTAGTTATAGGAGTGACGCTTTTTTTATCAGCCATTATCGGCTCTTCTATTTTTGATGAGCTGAGTTAATAAAAATGAGTACATGTTAGAGAAACAACTTAAACGGAAAGCCGGAAAAATAATGTATCAGACCAAAGTATTGCTTTTGTTTTTATACGTGTCGATTGCAATTACTAAATTGCTAATAGAGTTTAAAAGGAGCATCTAAATGAAGCTAGCGTTATTTTCTGCCGTATTAGTGTTTGTAAGTCTAGATTCTGTTGCGGCCCAACTCCCTTTTGAATTTGAGTTCGGGTCCAGTAAGAGTGATGTTAAGTATGAAGTGTTATCCCCAGGTCAAGAACAGCTCTGCACCTTAGAAGATATCGTTAATCATTATTTCAGTTATTACCCGCACGACGAAAAATCTAGAGCGTGGAAAGACAAAATCGATGCTGACCTTTTTAAGTATAGTGTCAGATTTGATCATGACCTTGAAGACCTACGCAATCAAAAAGGGAGAGAGGAGTTCTTGTTACATACAGGAGTGTATAGCAGCTGGATTCAAGAGGATGCAGCACCGCATGTGAAACGCTTGTTTAAAGAACGCATTGACTCAGTACAATATCGAAAGGCCAAGGCTATTGTTGGGAATTTATTTAGCTCTGATGAATTTCAGGATTTCTTGAACTATGAGCCGCCAACGCTAGAAATTCAAACTATTCACTACAAGGTTCCACGAGGCATTGTATGTGCACAATACAAGGACGAAAAGCTCATTCAACTAGGCCTAAATAAAAACGGTTTTAAGCAAGATTTTAGTAAGATTACCAAAGCCGTGATTAAAAAATATGACGGTAAAAAAGAAGTATTTAAAGTGAACGGTTACAACAGCATAGAAACTGCTTGCGGACGTCGAAACGCCGAAAATTGTACAATAACTTCTTTTCAGGCTGAGATAAATAATTCAACGGGAATACGAGTAGAGTATAGAGATTCTCAGTTCAAGCAGTCATTATTCAATGCTCCATTGCCTCCAAGGAGTCGAAATCAACGAATACCATTCATTACTTATTACGATATGGTTGAATTAACAAAGCATTCTGATAGGTGGTTTGCTGATCGTCAATATTTCAATAAGAACATAATGAAACCTATCTACAAGTTACTTGAAAAGCTCATTCTAGAGCAACGAATTCTAGAACAAAGTGATACATTCACAGATCAATTTTAAATTTAAGTAACTGAATTTTAGGAGCTGGTATTAAAAATAATAAAAACGGAAAAACGGAAAAACGGAAAAACGGAAAACAGGATCATAAGAATGGTTTTTACAAAGAAGATAAGTATTCCTGCATTGGCAATATCAGTCATAGCTTTATGTATCTCTCTCTTCCAGGTTGTTAGGGCTGAAATGAATAATCAAGAACTGAAAAGCCATGTATGCAAACCATATCTTGCAGCAAAGGAAACTGGTGAACTAGGTAAAGACGTTTTCTTCGATGACAACACTATTAATTTGTGTGAGAAAAACTAACGGAAAACTTGAGAATACTATATATTCCGTTGCAACCATCTTTGAATTAGCTATCCCGACTTTGTTGCCATAGATGGATTGGCCGCGCGATGGTCTCGTGTCAATATTAAAATCAAACTTGATGATATGAAGAGGAACGGGGCGTTACTAGTATAAATTATTTGCTCTTCCTGCGTTTAGATTTTCTTTTATGAAGGCTCATTAATGACGTTAAATCATCCAAATATTCTCGTAAATTGACCATTTAGATCTTTAAAAGGTCCAAATTACTCGGACACTATGTCCATCTACAAAGTTCATCGTTTGTACGGTTTTATGGTGTAGAGGTCAATACTCACTTAGGGCTTCGTAGCCCAGTAATTACGGTATATTGCTTAAACTTGCCATTTAGTTATGATGATCTTAATATTCAATTTTTTGGAAGGCAAGATACGGCAAGGGTAGGGCGGTTTAACCAACAATCAACAACTTACGAGTCTATTTTGACATGGTAGAGGTCGGCAGTTCGAATCTGCCTAGTCCTACCAATTTCCCTATTCGCTCCTTATTTTTATAGTTGTGGCATGTCGCGATCGTTCTAGCGATTTAAAAATACAAATTTTGGATAGCCTCCAAGTGCATAGCTAACCTCGTAAGTTGCTTCACCATTCAATTGCGATATTTCTAAACAAGGCCTCGGGAGAGATAGGTCGCAATCACCGTTGCTCAATATGTAATCTTTGTACGCTTGTATTGTAGTTGTCTGGAATAGGGAGTGGCGACCTGATAGATTTTGTTTGGGGAGTGTGAAGCTGCAGCAGTAAAAGGATAGCTCAGCGTTGGAGCTATTGTTTTTTGCTTCAGCGCAATATTTAACTGCGTGTTTTGGCGTTAGGTCTATTAACCTTGCAACCGGGTAGAATGTAGCGTTTGCAGAATCAGCGCTGTTATTCTTCACAACCTTAAGCTCTAAAGACACATTAATAGATTGTGGAATAAATATACCATGCGGCTTAAGTTGGTCTGCTAGGTTTGCCGTTATTTCTACTTGAGGCTCATGCTCAAGAGACTTCTGCATTGTTTCGCTGATGATAATGTCGAGTGTATCAGGGTGCTGGTATTCACAGGCATTAGCGTTGACAAGGTGACTGGAATACTTCGTTAATTCAAAGGCCTGTAATAGGCGTTCAACACTGTCAAGCGATTCTTGATGGATATCTAAAAAGTATGGTTCTATTTCATCAGAGCAAAACTGAGTTAGTAGCGGTAGTAGGAGCGTTGCGTAGGGCCCGCAGCCAGCGTAAAGAATTTTTATTGGCTGATCGATAGAGTTGGCTAATGTATCGCTTATAGCGGCATTGACAGCCTGAATGAAGGTTATGCTGCGCTGATGATCAAGTGTGCACTGAGCTGCTGCTTCCGAGCAAATAGCTAAGCCTTGAGGGAGGTATGAATCACTCGCCCATGCATCGAAGGCAGGAGATGCTGTTATACCGCCAAGATCACTACAGACCTTTGCATAGTCCTCTAAGGCTTTTGTTTTGTATGAATATGGCGACGACTTATCCAGGATAGCCTTCGTTATTTCTTCTAATTTGGAGCGGTTCATCGTTTGCTCTATTGCCGCTTAGATCCAGCCAAATAGAAAGTCCCATAAACTCCATGACTCTTTTTTCTCAAGCTCATTTTTTGCTTGTTCAAGTACGATGCGTTCTTGTTCTAAGGCTTTCTTTTCTTCTTCTAGCTTGAGTTTTTCTTGCGCTATTCGTTGTTCTTCAATACGGCGCTCTTCCTCAAGTCGTGCTTGTTCTTGCTGTTGCTGGGCTAGAAGCTGCTTTTCCTCTTCAAGCTTGCGTTGCTCTTGTTCTTTTTGCTCTTGAAGCCGCTTCTCTTCTTCTGCTCTTTGTTTAGCTAAGCGTTCAGCTTCAGCTTTTTTTGCGTGAGCGATGCGCTCGGCTTCGAGCTTCTTTTTAGCAGCTGCGTCTGCTTGGGCCTTTTGCTTCTCTATGTTGTTCTTTTTGACGCGTTTGCTAACCACCTTGGGCGGTGCTTTGCATTCGCCACGAGAAGGGTCTAGACGGCAGCGAATTTTCCAGAATAACTTCAGTGCGGTAGGGTTGTTGATCTGATCGTCTTGTAAGGCAAGTCTAATGCGTTTACTGAAGTGATCAATCTCATCCTTTACGAATTGATTAGTTTTAATCCAGTAGTGCTTGGGGATTTCCTCTTCGGCATCAACTACCATTTTGTTCATCGCTTTCATTCGTGTCAGCATGTAGTTTCGCATTTTATTCCCGAAATCCTCAGGGAACTGATCACGACGAGCAATGGTTTGAAGCATTCCGTAATATAGCCGGTAATCAATAATTCCTCCTTTATCTGCAAGACCCTCGTAAAGCTCAAAGGTGTTGTAGGCAAGAGCGGGCATGATCACAATATCAACTTCGCCGGTTTTAAATTTATCTGCAAAGTTTGATAGTGTTACCGTGACAGGTTTGGACTTAGATAAACTTGCAAATTTATACATTTGCGGATCATTATTCAAAATCGCAATCTTTTGACCAGAAAATTCGTCAATTGTGTCAATCGAGCGGTCTTTAACAAAGGCATACATCGAACCAACAGGGAAGGTTGTTACAACCTCATAATTGTTTTCGATCATCAGCTTGCCAGCCCTAGAGCGGCTTAGCGTAGCGATAGCAAGCTCAAGCCCTTTCTCTGAGTTAATTGCTCCAATTGCGTCCATTGTGCCGGCAAACTTAACAAACTGGCGCGACAGGATGCTCGTAAGAACGGCAGCCTCGCAGTTGCCAGCCTTAAATTGCTTAACAACATCGGTTTCTTCGGTGTAGGCGACAAATTTGAGCTTTAATCCCCAGGCTTGAGCTCGTGGAATAACGTCGGAATAAAATGTCATCACTGGGCCACTTCGGCCAACAGGATCCCAAACGCAGAACGTTTTAGATTCTAAAGAAAAAGCAGAGCTACTGAACAGGCTTATCAAGATGCAAAGAAATATAGAGAAGAGCTTCATACAGCACACCTCTGCTGAAGAGCTGGGCGGTATATATATGAATTCATGTGGCTGTTGAAAAAAAGCTGGCCAGTGAAATGACTAAATAGTCGAGTAGTCATTCGTATTCATCCTTGTTTAGAGCGTATTGTGGTGCATTATTTTTTGCTGGCAAAGCCTATCATAGTCCTTGGCTAGATAGGGTGAATCAGATAACAAAAATTATAATTAGGGGCAGAAAGGCTTGAATTGCTATCAACGTCCATGCTTTTGCAATTATATAGAAAATCCAGATGTTTCGTTTTATTGTCGAATTGTAAAATATTGTACGATATATGCTCAATTTACTGGTCGTGTTGATAAAGCTATGTTCTCATCTATATTAATAGAAACATTACGCAACATTGGTTCACGTATTACTCCCGCAGTTTGTTGCAAGCTTTAGACAATCGCTATGGTGATTTAGCTTGTCTTTAAGTAGTTGGAATACAGGTTCGTGCGAGAGAAAATGATGATAGGCGGGTAAAAATATGTACGCGACTCAACAAACAGAAAAAACGCGTCTAGGTGATATTCTTTTAGATAAAGGCCTAATAAACGAAACGCAGTTGAATGAAGCAATTGCTTCTCAGCAAGGCACTGATCTGCCCTTGGGTCAGATTCTCGTCGATAAAGGCTGGTTGAGTCGTAGACAGATTGACCAAGCTCTTAAAGTACAGAGTAAATTACGTAGCGCCATTGTTTCTTCGATTATTAGTTTATCTCCCTTGGCTTTGGTTGGTTGTGGCTCAGCAGCGACCTCTGACGAAGAACCTGTAGAAATTCAGCAAGTTGAAGAGCCTGGTGGGCAAGAGGCTCAGGGGAACAGTGAAGAGGCTTCCAACGATTCTTCAGATAATTCAAGCGATGCTGGAGATACTGGCGGCTCAGTAGTCGGTGGACAAGATGACAGTGGCTCTGACGACCAGCAAGCGGGCAGTGGGGAAAGTCAAAGCGGGTCGAGTGATTCTAGCGGTAGTGACAACGAAGGTTCTTCTGACGCTACTGACGGGCAGGAGCAAGAAGCGTCTCTCGGCGCTATAGAATTTAGCTGGGCTTATCCAAGTCAGCGAGCGGATGGTTCAGATTTCGAAGTTTACGAAATACAGGGCTTTAGAATCTATCAAGTTGCTGGTAACGGTGAGGTTGATACTGTTCATGAGGTCGATGGTCTAGATACCTCATATATTGTTACTGAGCTGGCCGATGGTGATTATCATTTTGCAATTACCGTTGTAGATACTGACGGCCTCGAAAGCGACTTATCCGACTCTATTTCTGTAACAATCTAATCGTCTTTTTTCAATAAAGCTCAGATTACCTGGATCTGAGCTTTTTAAGTTCTTTCAAAACAATTCTTAGTGGCTACGGCTACTTTTGTTTCCATATATCCTTGTTACTTGACTGGCTGCTTGACTGATTTCCGCGGGATTGCTTTTGAGTAGGGCGTCTTTTTGCTCTTCTAGGCTTATTTTTATCGGAGTCGGTCTTCGCCTGATTGCCGTGCTGCTCGGCTTTTGGCTTTTTGGGTTTCTTGGGCTTTTTTGCTTTGATCGGACGAGTATCTAGCTGGGATTCGGGTAGGGAGTGCACAGGTTCGAAGCCTTCGACCGTTCTACGTTGAATCACTTGTTTAGTTAACCGTTCAATACCTTTGAGTTCTTTAAATTCATCGGCACAAACCAAAGATATCGCTAAACCATCCGACCCCGCGCGGCCGGTTCTACCTATTCTGTGCACGTAATCTTCAGATACGTGAGGTAGCTCAAAGTTAACAACCTGAGGTAGCTGATCTATATCGATGCCGCGTGCTGCAATATCAGTCGCAACTAAAACTTGAATGACACCAGACTTAAACTCTTGTAGGGCTCGAGTTCGGGCACCTTGACTTTTATTGCCGTGAATCGCGGCAGCTTTGATACCTGCCCCTTCGAGAACTCTTGTTAGGCGGTTTGATCCATGTTTGGTACGACAAAAAACCAAAGTTTGTTGCCAGTTTTCTTCCTTAATCAATTGGCATAAAAGTTTTGATTTTCTATTTTTATCGACTGGGTATATCCACTGCTCAATTGTTTTTGCTGTTGTATTACTGGGACTAACTGAGACCTCAACGGGGTTATGTGTAAACTCTCTTGAGAGCATCTTGATTTCGTCTGAAAAGGTGGCTGAGAATAATAGGCTTTGCCTTTTCTTTGGAAGCAAGGAAATAATTTTCCGAATATCCCTTATAAAGCCCATATCTAGCATTCTGTCAGCTTCATCGAGAACAAGGATTTCGAGGTCTTCAAATTTCACTGCATTTTGAGAGTGTAGGTCGAGAAGACGTCCCGGAGTGGCTACAAGTATATCGAGACCTTTACGTAGCAGCATCATCTGAGGGTTAATCTTGACGCCACCGTAGACAACAGAAGAACGTAGAGGAAGGTGTTTCGAATACTGCTCAACACTTACGGCAATTTGTGCTGCGAGTTCTCTGGTTGGGGCGAGGATAACTGCACGAACTCGATTACCTTTTGGTTTTTCGCCTTTAACGAGACGATCTAGGATGGGCAATGTAAAACCAGCAGTTTTCCCTGTGCCGGTTTGTGCTGCTGCTAAAAGGTCATGGCCGGCAAGTACTTCAGGTATAGCTTTTTCTTGTATAGGGGATGGGGTTTTATACCCTAATTCTTCAATAGCTTTTAATAGTGGAAGCGAAAGACCTAAAGACTCGAAACTCATAAACTGCTCAACTGTAGGGGCTGTACAATAACAATACAGCCAAAATAAGGAGAGCGAGCTTATAGGATTCTAGTGGTTGGCGCTAGTATTGTTTTTGAGCGATAGCTGTTCACGATGTTTAAGAAATCAAGGCATAAACTCCTGATTGATCTTGTCGATCGAGCCATCCCGGTACATCTGTTTAAGATGTTTGCGAATGTTTTTAATCACTGCAGGCGAAATCGATAGGTTGCAGCCGATTGCTCTAAGATGTGTAAAAAAATCTAATGCAGATTTCTTAATTTCGATGTTCTCAGTGTGGGATATGTAGTGTGCCGCTACCGCGTCTGTTTCCCAAAAGTCTATACGGCCTGCTCTTAATTTATGAATATTTGCGGAATTCTTTGCAACGATCTCTACCTCAAAACCCATGCCTTTAAGATATGCGCCACTCGCGCTGCCCAAGTGGCTGCCTATGCGATACGGTTGGGCATCCATTAAGGTGATGATCTTTCGATCCAAGTGCTGATCTATTGTTTGAAACAAACCATTTCTTGAGATCAAAATGGGGCTAATCCAGGTAAACTTTACCTCACGTTCTTGATTTCGTTCGATCGGGAGTACGCAGGTGTTGGGTGTCTTCTCTGCAAAGATTAGAGCTCGCTTTTTAGGCATCAAATAAAAATCATACTCCATGCCTGCTCTTTGAAATAGCTCACTAATAATAATTTCCACAAGCCCCTTTTCTTGTTGCGCATCATCAAATACGTAAGGGGGGTCAACAAAGCTAATAATACTTAATGCCTGCTTTTGCTCAGACACTAGGGGATTGCTAAGGAGCAATAGCAGTAAGAATAATGCGGTTCGCATATAAGTGCATATTCTATTTCCAGACACGGATTGCCTCCTTATAGGGTAAGGTAGCAGCTGGTGGGAAACTAGATAGTGCCGGTTTTGGTGCCCCCGCTTTTTCTAGCCAATATAGCTCTGTTTGCTTTGGGTTCAATTTCGGCGCGCAGGGGCCGGTTTGTTGTGTCGATAAGTTTTCAAGTACCGTGTCAAACGCGCTTGCCATACCATACATCGCTCTGCGCACGGTAGCTCTCTCTGCGACAGCCTCACCAACGAATTGCCACCAGAGATTAGATAGCTTGGTATAGTCTGGTACATTTGAACCGGTTGGCGTCCATACATCGCGCCCGGTACTTCTATAAAACTCTACAAGTCCGCCAAGCTTTTTCGCTTTGTTAGTAAAAGGCGCAGAGTTGATATCGGACAGGCGTATCGGAGTGAGGCCAACAAGCGTTTTCTTGAGCGATACGGATTTAGAGACCAAGAATTGGGCATACAGCCAAGCGGCCTTAATACGTTTTATAGGGGTGTTTTTCAGGAAGGTCCAAGAGCCTGCGTCCTGATAGCCTAATTTCATTCCTTTTTCCCAATATGCACCTTTGGGTGATGGGGCCATTCTCCACTTAGGTGTGCCGTCGCTGTTGACGATAGCTGTGCCGGGTTTGGTTAGTGCTGCTGTGAAAGCGCTGTACCACCAAATTTGTTGTGCAATGTTGCCCTTGACTAGCCAATTACCAGCTTCGGTAAAGTTCATTGTTTTTGCTTGGGGAGGTGCGTATTTATTCAGCCATTCAATATACTTCTCTACTGCGTATATCGCAGCAGGGCTGTTCAGCGCGCCTCCTCTTGCGACACTAGCACCGGCAGGACGACAATCTTCTACACGAATTCCCCAATCGTCTACCGGGGTACCGTTTGGTAAGCCTTTATCACCGGTGCCTGCTAGTGATAACCAAGCATCTGAGATCCTCCAGCCTAAAGAGGGGTCGCGTTTTCCATAGTCCATATGTCCCCATACGCGTTGGCCATCGAGTTGTTTGACATGTACTGTAAAAAATTCAGCAATATCTTCGTAAGCCTGCCAGTTTTGGGGGACGGCTAAGTCGTAGCCATAAATCTTGTTAAATTGTGCTTGTAAGTCAGGACGGGCAAACCAGTCTGCGCGGTACCAATATAAATTAGCAAACTGTTGATCCGGTAATTGGTATAAGTGTCCTTCCGGGCTGGTAGTAAACTTAAGCCCTATAAAGTCGTTTAGGTCGAGTGTAGGTAGGGTAACTTTTGCACCCTCATTTTTCATAAAGGTGTCTAATCTCAGCGTTTCATTTGAACGAATGTGAAAGCCTATTAAATCGCTATCGTTGATGTAGGCGTCATATAGACTTTTACCCGTTGATATCTGAGCTTGCATCTTTTTAATGACATCGTCTTCGCCGGTTATTTCATGTACGACATGTATACCTGTGAGTTCAAAAAAGGCCTTTGCTAGGGTATTGGCTTCATAAAAGTGCGTATCGATTCGTTCGGATACAACACGTACCTGAATATCTTTGTAGTCTTGTGCTGCATCAGCGAACCAAGCGAGCTCTTGGTATTGTTCTTGTGGTGTAAGCGTGGAGGGTTGCAGTTCTGTACTAATAATTTGGTGTGCGCGTATCTGCCACTCAGCGTTATCTGAGGGACGAAGTGCCCAACTATTGATGGAGCAGAGCAATGTCAGCAGGCCGATGCAAAGCTTTACGAGCATGTGCTAATTCCCTTGAAAGTCTGGAAATGAAGAGCGTTAACTACAAGTATAGTTGGTGTTGTGAATGTTGTATGATTTATATGCAGGTATTAATGATAATAACGAAATGATGGTGTAAGCGACTTTTGCATACAAGTAAAGACTAATGAATTTAAGTCAATTTATGGTGTGTAATGTTTTTGTATTACAAGGTTCATATTTACGTCACCTTTCATGGTTATTATTCTTGTATGTTGTCTGTAACAAATCTGACTTATTTGTGAAATATAACTGAAATAATTCGGGGATACACTTCCAGCTCTTTAAAATTATGAGAGTTGGAACCTTGAAGCTATCATCCAAAATTCGATCCGTCGCACAGCTTAGTTCACTAACGTTGCTATTTGCTGGCGCCACATCTTACGCAGCAAATACTAATTTAGATTCCCTTGAAAATATCTCTCAGGAATTGGTTGAGATACGTCAGCAGATCTCGTCTTTGCACGATGAAATCAACTTCAAGAAAGATAGTTTCAATGATCAGATACGGTCTTACTCTAACCAAAAATCTGACTTGGATGTAAAGATTAGCCGTTCTGAGTTGAATATCAAAGACCTACAGCGCGAGCTAGAAAAACTTCAAACAGCTAATAAAGATAAGTTTGAAGCCTACGACGAGGTTAGCCCGGTTCTTAAAAATGTTATTGCAGAGCTTAAGGTTTCTCTAGCTGATTCGATTCCATTTAAGTTGCCGCAGCGCTTGAAAGCCTTAGATGATATTGAGCATCGCTTAATTACAAATATTATCACGCCTAACAAAGCAGCTAATCAGCTATGGGCCTTTGTAGAAGATGAGTTAATCCTGGGTCGAAGCAGTGGTATTTATAATGAGTCGCTGTTTATTTCGGGTGAAGACAAGCTAGTTAAGGTTTTACGCTTAGGAAAAATAGCGATGTTTTTCAAAACCTCTGATGGTGAATATGGGGTGATTAAGCAAGAGAGTAGCGGATGGAATCAAGCTTCAATAAGCGGAAGTGAAAATCTACGCGAACTTGATTATTTATTTGATTCTTTCAATAAGAACATCCGCAACGGATTGTTCAAGGTACCTAACTTTCTTCCTGCTAACACTTCCTCGAATTAATTTTAGGCCTAACACGGATATTTGATGTAATGAATATGAGTAACTTAATACGATTATTATCGCTAATGATGGTGGTTTTCAGCTTATCATTTACTGTTCAGGCAGGAGAGCTAGAGCAGGCATATCAGAAGGAATATGCTTATCTGGTCGCTGAGAAAAAGGCTTTAGAGCAACGCTTGGTTAAGTTGTCCGAATCTCAGGAAATTACCTTGAAGAAACTTCAGGGTGATATTGATGGCCTGCAAAAAAGCTATTTAAAGAAAAAGAATCAGGTCGATCGTCTCAATCAGGATATTGTCGAAGCCTCGCGTGATGTCGACTTCAATGAGAATGACCAATTACTGCTTGAAACAACTCTTATACAGGCTCGCTCAAGTTTGAGTAAGCTGGGTGTAAATGTTGATGAAGCCTTAGATATGGATAAGCAATTAGGGCAGGCGTTTAAAGAAGCTGCGAAGACATTGCATTCTGATAGTGGTGTAAATAAGGCTCAGGCAACTTATTTTGATGTTTCCGGTAAAGAAGTTAACGGAGAAGTCTTGAATGTTGGTCGTATCGCTCGCTTTGGCTTGGATGCTGAAAATGGTGGCGTACTAGCGCCAAGCGGCAATGCTAAGTTTAAAGTTTGGGATACTGAGTCGTCCCAATCTATTCAAGGTGTCTTGGGTGGCGAATCAAATATCCCCGTATTCCTATTCGACAATGTTGATCTGGCGATAGAGAAACAGGCAGAAAAAGGTTTCTCTGATGATATTAAAGCAGGTGGCTTGATAGGTAAGATCATTCTTGCAATTGGCTTGTTAGGTTTAGCTTTAGTTGCTCTAAGAATTATCTTCTTGATTATGCTTGGTTCTGATATCCAAAAGAATACCGTTAGAGTCAATCAACTCGTTGAAAGTGATGGAATCGATGCGGCACTAAAAGCGTGTAAGAAAAACGCAAGCAGTGCTAATAGAGTTATCTCTGCAACGCTTCGTAATATCAAGAAAGAGCGAGACCATATCGAAGATATTATTTCAGAAGCAATCTTGTTCGAAAGCTCCAAAATAGATCGTTTCGGCTCAGCAATACTTGTTATTGCAGCGGTTTCGCCTTTGCTTGGCTTGCTAGGTACGGTTACCGGCATGATCGGTACCTTCGATATCATTACCGAATTTGGTACGGGTGACCCCAAGTTACTATCAACGGGTATATCTGAAGCCTTGGTGACAACTAAGTTTGGCTTGATCGTTGCGATCCCGCTGTTGCTGATAGGTAATATGTTGTCTAGCTGGGCACTTCGCACCAAGAACGGCCTAGAGCGTGCAGCGCTCAACGTGATAAACACCCATAAAGAATCGACAAATGTGTAATTAAGCTCATAGCTACCTAGGCCTTGGGTCTTGGTAGCAAGCTTTCCATTGATTATTAGATTCTGTTTATAGGGAACACGAATGTTAGAAATTATCCCCAATACCAGTACCTTGCTCGAATACTACGAGATGGGGGGCTTTGTTATGTTGCCTCTCATTTTTGTCTCTATTTTGTTGTGGTTCGCCTTGGTCTACAGAGCGATGAATATTCGTTCGGCGCAACATAACCCTCGAGACTTGGTTCGTCGGGCAAAAAAGCAAAAAAAGAAATTTTTAAAACTTAAATCTACGACGGCTGAAGCGGCTAAATTTGCGATGGATACCTCGCGAACGGTTTCATCTCCGGAGCTTTTGAAAGCGCTGATAGATGAAGAGTTTTCAATTATTAAAGAAGGCTTGGGCAAACATAAAACGCTAGTTCGCTCATTGGTTGCTGTAGCACCACTGCTTGGTTTGCTCGGTACCGTAGATGGCATGATTGAAACGTTTAATTCGCTAGGCGATATGGCCTTGTTTAGCCAGTCAGGTGGTATTGCCGGGGGCATTAGTAAGGCATTGTTTACCACTCAAATGGGATTAGCGATTTCTATTCCTGGCTTAATGATCGGAAGGATCATCGAGCGAAAGGAAAGGAATATTTATCGTGAGCTTGACCAGATCCGCGACCTGGTTGTTGCAAGATCTAAAGAGAGTAGCAAGCGTCAACAGCAAGCTTAATAACTGACTCATATATACCGGCACTGAATTGTTATGGGGCCTGGTAACACAAGATTTAAAACGAGGCATGAGCCATGAGATATAGACAAGAAACTGAAGAAGAAGGTCAGATCGACATTTCACCCTTGATTGATATGGTATTTATCCTATTGATCTTCTTTATGGTTACCACAACCTTTGTAAAAGATATGAAGCTGGACCTAGACCGACCCAGTGCATCGAGCGCCGCAGCGGCATCAACCAAGGCCACACGCGTATTCATCGATAAGTTAGGTGATGTCTATGTCGATAATCAGCCTGTCAGAATTTACAGCCTGCAGAGTAAACTTCGCGACATGTTGCGCGTTAGTACAGATAAGTCGGTACTGGTTGTAACCGATGAGAACGTACCGGCGAAGCTAGTTTTGGAGGTTATTGACCAATGTAAACTTTCCGGCGCGACTGATGTCGGTGTCGCCACCGAGCAAGAGTCCTGAGTATACGCTGATGAT
>NZ_LWGA01000921.1:0-2930 GCF_001635235.1 Oleiphilus sp. HI0117
CGTAGTTGTCATCATTTGCAACTATGAGTTATAGCGATTGGAGTACGAGTGCCACTATACACTCGGCATGCACCTTTGGTTTTGTTACCAGCGTCGAAGCCATGTCGTCCCCGTAACTTTTACCAAGATTAAGCGTCTGGCTTCGACTGCGTCGAGTCCCGGCCAGCGGGCGGAGCCGCTGTCGCTTATGCCTTTTGAAGGCCAAGAAATTGGCTTTCAATTTGAGACAAAACAGGCATAAGCCCATGTCGTCCCCGTAACTTTTACCAAGATTAAGCGTTTGGCTTCGACTACGTCGAGTCCCGGCCAGTGTTTTAGCAACTGTCGCTTATGCCGTAATTTAATTGTTAGTCATTATATAGGGGCGCTTGTTGGGAATACAAGGCAAGCCTATTTATTTTACGTGTTCTCGAACAATACGTGCTTTCTGGCGATCCCAGTCACGGTTCTTCTCGGCATCTCGTTTATCGTGATCTTTCTTACCTTTGGCCAGTGCTATCTCGCATTTGATGTGGTTTCCTTTCCAATAAAGCGCCAATGCAACACAGGTGTGTCCAGCTTGGTTCATTTTGGCATTTATCTTTGCGATTTCTTTTTTATGTAGCAATAGCTTTCGTTGGCGCGTTGGTTCAGCGATAACGTGAGTGCACGCTGACGTTAGCGGTGTGATATAGACGTTAAGAAGCCAGGCTTCACCGTTTTTTAGGAATACGTGTGAATCCGTAAGCTGAGCTTTGCCTTCTCTTAAGCTTTTGACTTCCCACCCTGTTAGAGCGAGTCCGGCTTCGAACTTTTCTTCAATATGGTAGTCGTGTTTAGCTTTCTTATTGAGAGCAATGGTGCCTGGCAGTTGTTTTGGTTTTTTCTTGGCCATATATCTATTGTTATCACTATCTCGTACAAATAGACCTAAACGTTTCTAGGGCTATAAAAATGAACCATTCTACACCATGTTTCAGTCATTTGTGCCAGCCTTCTGAAAATTTATGTTGCGTGTTTTTATTGAGGCTAGGCGACCACGGTCTTGGCGGGTACAATAGAGGTAAGATAGTTTAGGGTGATGTGAATGTCTTTAAGTATTAATCGTAGTGCCTTGGTTATGCACTCTGCTGAGCGTATGAGTGCACTGGTAAATGATGTGGCGGCTTACTCGCAGTTTCTTCCTTGGTGTTCAAGCTCGCAGGTCTTGGAGTCTGAATCGGAGTATATGTTGGCGAGCATTGAGGTTCAAAAGGGCGCGCTGAAGCAGTCGTTTACCACGCGTAACGACTTGTCTGAAGATGGCAGAATTATTATGAGCCTGGTGGAGGGACCTTTCAGCTATTTAAAAGGCGCCTGGGAATTTATTCACCTGAAAGAAGGAGCTTGTAAGGTTGAACTTACGCTCGATTTTGAGATTAAACAAAATTTGGCAAAAATGGCCTTTGCCAAGGTATTTAATCAGGCAGCTAACTCGATGGTTGATGCGTTCTGTGAACGTGCAAATCAATTATATTGTTAAGGAAACGTAAATAATGGAAAATATGATCCAAATAGAAGTTGCCTATGCCGCGCCTGATAAGCAGAAAATACTAACAGTCGAGGTGAAGCCGGGTACCAACGTTTTTGATGGGGCAAAAAACTCGGGAATTGATAAGGTTTTTCCTGAGATAGATTTCGATAAGGCCGATATGGGAATATTTGGTAAAGCGGTTCGTAAACCACTGGAGCAGGAGCTGAAAGAAGGGGATCGTATTGAAATTTACCGCCCATTAATGATCGACCCTAAACAGGCTCGCTTAAATCGGGCGGCAAAGAAAGACTAAATAGAGCGCTTAATATGCTGGGTTGCTCTCAAGTAGTGTGCCTTCGTAGCGTTGGTACACGCCTTGGCTATAGTAGACTTTTATGGTTTGTTTCTCGATTTCACCGCCCGCAACTTGATAGGTGTATACGTAGTTTTCGAGTTCTGTATCGAAGGTGTTGTCTAGAACGGGAGCACCTAATACGAAGTGAACCTGTTTTTTAGTCATACCTGCTTTTAATGTGTCGAGCATGTCTTGGGTGATGATGTTGCCTTGCTGGACATTGATTTTGAAAACGCCAGGAAAGCTACAGGCGCTTATGCTTAAAGCGGTGAGAATAATAATTAAAAACTTTTGCATCTAATTTTTGAATTCCATTATCTTTGCTTTACAATGTTTTCGGCTGATCTTTATGAAGATAGGCGAAACGCAAGCAAAGTATGTTGTAAAGAAGAAACTAACATTATAGCGAGGCATGATACCTGATTCGTGCAAACGCTGTGAATAGGATTACAAATAAATCATGCCAGACAACTCAGAGTTAAAAAAAGTTGGTTTGAAAGTTACCTTACCACGATTAAAAGTATTGGGGCTTTTGGAAGAAGCTGATGAGCACCATATGAGTGCGGAAGATGTCTATAAGGCTTTATTGGAATCGGGTGATGATGTAGGTTTGGCGACCGTTTATCGTGTACTTACCCAGTTTGAGGCTGCCGGTCTGGTCTTGCGTCATAACTTTGAGGGTGGACATGCGGTATTCGAGTTGGCGAAAGATGATCATCATGACCATATGGTCGATACCGAAAGCGGTAAAGTTATTGAGTTTCTAGACCCTGTTATTGAAAGGCGTCAGCATGAAATTGCAGAAGAGCATGGTTATGAATTAGTCGATCACAACCTTACGCTGTATGTTCGTCCCAAGAAGTAAGATTTGATATTACTGTGTTTTCTAAAGCCGCTCTTTGAGGCGGCTTTTTTTATAAAGAATAATTAACCACAGAGGATACAGGGCGCTACGCTTCACCGAGAAAAAAGAAAAGTCTTAAAAGCTTTTCTCTGTGAAGGCTGAAAGTTGCTCAGTGTTCTCGGTGGTTTATAGTTTTTATGCGGTCTCCAACATCTCCCTGGCATGAGCAAGTGTCTGCT
>NZ_LWGA01000922.1:0-4923 GCF_001635235.1 Oleiphilus sp. HI0117
GACTCAGTATTGCAGCAGAATTAAATCTGATTGAGCCACGCTTCTCAGTCTCCATCCTTGAAATCAGCTCATTGAGCAGAAGAGGGATATCTTCAACACGATCTTTTAGTGCAGGCATCTCAATAGGAAATACATTCAAACGGTAATAAAGGTCCTCACGGAAATCACCACTGGTAATCATATCCTCAAGGTTTTTATGCGTTGCCGCAATGATACGGACATCAGTGTCTAATGTTTTATTTCCCCCAACCCTTTCGAATGTCCTCTCCTGCAAGACCCTTAGAATCTTAACCTGCATGTTCAGCGGCATGTCGCCAATTTCATCTAGAAAAAGCGTACCACCTTCAGCCAGTTCGAATCGACCTGCACGCGCAGTAATGGCGCCGGTAAAAGCACCCTTTTCATGACCGAACAATTCACTTTCCAACAACTCCGCCGGAATAGCACCACAGTTGACAGGCACAAAAGGCTTGTTTCTACGGTGCGAATTATAATGCAAGTTCCTGGCAACTACTTCTTTACCAGTACCCGATTGCCCTGTAATCAAGACGCTCACATCTTTATCCGCAACCTGTGCCATTAAAGCTCTAACATCTTGAACGCCGCGACTAGTACCTACAAGACTTCTAAAAAGCTCTACCTGACGCTGCTTACCACGCCCTGTTTGCGCCGAGTATTGTTCACGATAAACCTGGGCACGATATAAACTATCTAGCGTCTTATTATAGTTAAGAGGATAATCAAGTTGCGCAATGACCTTTCGTCTAAGAATATCATCAAGCCCGTCTAGAGCAGCATCACCTAGCCCTAGCACAGGAACACCCTCATCCCACTCATGTAAATCTTTAACGATCTGCTCAACCGGCTCCGAGTCTGCTCCCAAAAAAACGACACTTAAGTGCTCTGGCTCAATTGCATGCTCTTCAATAGTAGAGCGCCAACCTGACAAGGATGCGCTAAGAACACTTTCACCAAGAAAGGATAAAATAACAGAGATATCACGAAGCACTTCTTGGTTATTATGCATAACCAAAACTTTCATATCCTGGGCCATAGATGGACCTTATAGTTGTTTATTTTTTGGGTTTAACTTGAAGTAATGAATAGAGCAAAACAGTAAACTTTTGCACCCATGAGTACGCTCGAGCGGTTAATTGCAAAAAGCGATTATTCTTCAATATTCGATATCTAGCAATTAAAGTACGGATAGATTAATTAGTCAATTAAGTGGCGCAAAAAAGACGAAATAAGCGCCACATAAATAAATGTTCAAAATTTTGTCACTTATCTTATAAGTTATTGCCAGCGCAATAACACTCAATCAAGCTTTATATTGAGACGAATCCAGATAGGTATTCGCAGCCTTACTTTCGCGGGTAATCTGCTTAAGTTCCATAGAGATCTCATCTCTATGCTTCAAGCTATCTTTTAGCACCAGAGAGTAAACTTTTTCATAGCGCCTCAAGATCGATAAAAGCTGTGCCCTATCTTCTTTAGTTCGCATACTAGCAATAACTGCCTGAAGCTCGACACGCACCTGAGCATCGAGCTCAGTTAAAAGCGCCCAATCCTGCTTGTCATTAGCATCTTTTAGTTGTTTAGCAATATTTAGAAACCGTTCGTTCACGCCATGCCACCTAATGATATTCAAGCACTCAATAATGAAGCAATACACACAAACAATGCAAGTTAAGATCCGCCCCCATGGAAACGAAAAAAGGCGATAATTACAACATTATCGCCTTAGCCTTAGTTACTGATCAACGTTAACTGATCTCAGATCGTTAAGGAAATTATTTCCGATTCCTCACTCTGAACACCGTCGATATCGATAGTCAAAATCACAAAATAATAAGTGCCTGCTACCATATCATCGATCTGCGCACTGGTATCCGAGCCACTACCTACAACAACACTTTGAGCTAAGTTTGATGCATCTGTACCATATCGAATAAGGTAACTGTCAATTTCGTTTAAATCTAGAGCAGTACCATCCGCTCTTTCTTCTGGAATTGACCACTCCAAGGCTATCGACTGTAAAACCTCAAGCTCATTAATTTCTACATTAGCAACTGACGACACCTGCTGCCCCACAGAATTGGATACAATGACATCATAAGCTCCGGCATCTGCAACAGAGGCAGCCTCAATACTTAATGAGCTCGCGTTAGCACCTGATATCTCAACACCATCTTTACGCCAGGTATAACTCAAGTCACCACCGCCTGTCGCAACGATCGACAGCACTGCCGTCTCACCCTCATCAATAGCGGTAGATTGCGGTTGCGAAGCAATGACGACAGGCTCAATGGAAATCACTTCATTCACCTGAATCGTCGCATTGACAGATGTTTGCGAGCCTACCGAATTCGTCACGCTGACACTATACACACCACTATCTGAGACTGAAGCTGAAGCGAAAGAGAGTGAGCTTGAGGTCGCGCCGCTAATCGCTACCCCACCCTTAAACCACTGATACACCAACTCACCACCGCCACTCGCAGCGACAGATAGTACCGCTCCCTCTCCTTCATCTACACTAACAGAAGTAGGTTGCGTAGAAATTTGAACAGGGTCTATCACAACTACTGGTGGCAATTCGTTAACGACTACTAAAGCAGTCAAAGACTCCAGGGTACCTGACTCATCGCTCACCAGAACATCATAACTGCCTGAGTCGGAAGTATCTGCAGCTGAAATCAATAGTGAACTTAGTACCGCCCCTTGAAGCTCAACACCATCTCTACGCCACTGATAGCTTAGCTCGCCACCGGTAGCTCCCACACTTAATAAGACCTCTTCCAACTCATCAACAATTACACCTTGAGGCTGGCTAATAATTTCGAGGTCAGGAGTCTCGTTAAGCTCTGCTACGTCGTTATAGGAATCATTCGTTTCCTGTCTAACCGCCGCAAATGTCTCGGCATGTTCACTATCTGGAAGCGCTTGCTCTAGATCTAATGCAATTTCGCTTGCCTCTAGAAAAACCTCATCCAGAGTAATCTGTTCATCGCCCTCAGTACTTTGAGCCCCTAGAACGCCATCACTGGCAATCACTTCCTCTACATGTTCGATTACTTCTTCAATCGTATCCCAACGACCCAGCTCAACCATTGACAAGAAAGAGGCTGACAAAACACCCATTTCCAGTTCTGCTTTTGTAATTGAACTATACGACTCAATAGCAGTTAAATCTGCTGGCGCCAAACGCATCGCACCAGCATCTAGATCTAGCAAGTCTTCAATGTGAGCGATAGATTCCTGAATACTATCAGCTGTCAAACCAATAGATTTAGCCTCCGCATGAACTGCCGCCATATGCGTTAATGGGCTAAGATGAACATTATACTCCCGCCCTGCCACAATACCTGAAGCAACCGAGCGCAAACTAAAGCCAGACCCTGGGTTAAAGCTTTCACCAAAAGAAACGCCTTGCCCATCATTATCAATACAACCTTCCGTTGTATCGCACTTCATTCTGGTTCGACTATCAGCTGTCACTTCGACAACAACTGAGCCTTGTGAAATTTCCTGCTCAAGATTAAAGGTGTAGCGACCATTAGAGTCTGTTCTGACTGGACTCACCATTGGATTAACAGAACGAATAGTCTTGCCACCCTGCTCTTCTACTGAGTATAAGTTTACCAAGCCTTCTGAAACGACCCCTTTTATAGCGGTACCGCTAATCGTTGTAGTCACGGTATTGGTATTACCATCATCCGGAGTGGAATTTGACTCTTCACTGCCGCCACCAGAACCACAAGCCGTTAAAAGAATGGCCACACTTGAAGCTAATAGGTTCTTTGTAAGAGCGGCAATTCGCTTTTCACCAGTGTTGAGGAAAAATGTATGCATGAGAAGATTCCACTATTAAATTTCGATCTTGAGTAAGGAAATCTTAGCGCCAGAACACTTAAATTGACGGATAAAAATCATTATTTAGCAACAAAAAGCGTCAACTTTTCGACAAATGATAAAAAATGTGAAATCGATGACAGGTGATACAGCACAAAGTTCACAAAAAATCCGCCAGAGTCTAAGAAACAAGCACTAGGAGTTTTTATTTATTTGTGCTCGAGAAGCTGCTTTACAGGTTTGAATGAACGCCGATACAGATTATTGACGCCTAATTGACGAAGCGCTTCTAGGTGCGCTTTAGTGGGGTAGCCTTTATGCTGTGCAAGGCCATAACCTGGATATTCCTTATCCAACTCTTTCATTTCTCTATCCCTTGAAACTTTTGCGATAATTGAAGCAGCCGCAATACAAGCAACTCGTGAGTCACCCTTTACCACTGCTTCACTAGGAATATTTAGTTGAGGGCAGCGATTGCCGTCAATCAAAACATATTCCGGTTTTATTGAAAGCGATTCGACCGCTCTTTTCATTGCCAACATCGATGCATGCAAAATATTGATTTCATCAATTTCTTCGACACTGGCCCGAGTAATGCTACACGCTAATGCTTTTTCATGAATCTCATCAAACAACATCTCGCGTTTTTTTTCAGAAAGTTTCTTTGAGTCAGCCAAACCTTCAATAGGGTTTGCTGGATCGAGAATAACTGCGGCAGCTACGACTGGCCCAACTAAAGGCCCACGACCCACCTCATCTACACCAGCAAGCAGCTCACCATTATACTGACAAACAAAAGCTTCATATTCCTTAGTCACAATACTTCCTTATTTGCCACTTTCTATCAGCTTAACTACCGCGTCAGCGGCTTGTTCACTTGCATTTAACTTCAAGCTTTTATGCAGTTCACTAAACGACTCTTGAGTTTCAGTTGCCTTAGAAGGTAAAAAGCGCTCCATTACCTGCTTTCCAATTAATTCTGGCTGAGCATCATCCTGAACTAGCTCGGGAACAAGCTCTCGACCAGCCAGCAAATTAGGCAATGATATGAAAGGAGCCTTCAGTAAG
>NZ_LWGA01000923.1:0-4144 GCF_001635235.1 Oleiphilus sp. HI0117
TTCACTGCAAAAGGCAGATAGCGCTTTAACGCAAGGTATAGATTTAGACAATGAACTGGTGGGGAAAATTAATCGGTGGAGCCTTGGGCTTCGCATTTGGCGGTGGCCCCTTAGGCGCTTTGTTAGGCGCGGCTATTGGTCATAGCTTCGATAAAGGTATGGCCAATATCGAAAACTTTTCTGGTGGCAATCAGGAAGAAATACAAGCGGCTTTTTTTGCTGCCACATTTTCGATAATGGGGCGTTTGGCAAAATCAGACGGCCATGTATCTCAAGTCGAAATTCAAGTTGCTCAAGACACCATGAGCAAGATGCAGTTGACGGACGAGCAACGTAAAGCAGCAATCAATTTATTCAATCAAGGCAAGCAAGAAGATTTTGATTATATCGCTGCCATGGATGACTTAAAGAGAGTCTGCGGCCGTCGTACCAATCTCCTTAGAATGTTTATGGAGATACAGCTAACCACCGCGCTTGCCGACGGAGAATTACACCCAAATGAACACCAGCTGCTTCTTGAAGTAGCCGAACACCTTGGTTTCCAGAAACGAAATTTTGAACAACTACTGGCAATGATGACAGCTCAGCACCGGTTTACCGGCTTTGAGCACGATACGTCAGGCCATGTTAGCGAAGAACAAATGATCAGTGCTGCCTATGAAACTCTAGGCGTACAGAGCAATTGCAGTGATGCTGAACTAAAGAAAGCCTATCGTAGACTGATTAGTCAACATCACCCGGATAAACTTGTTTCGAAAGGCTTGCCAGAAGAAATGATGAAAATAGCCACCGAAAAAACTCGGGAAATAAAAGACGCTTATGAGCGAATTAAGAAATTCAGAGCCCAAGCAAGCAGAGGTTAAGATGCGCGTACTCGTAATTGAAGATGATAAAGATGTAGCGGCTTATTTAGTCAATGGCCTCAAGGAAAACGATAACGTTGTAGATCATTCTGCCGACGGTAAAGAAGGTTTATTAATGGCAGCCAGTGAAAGCTATGATGTTATGATTATCGACCGCATGTTGCCTGGAATGGATGGTCTATCCATTATTAAAACGATCCGCGCAACCGGTAACCAAACACCTGTACTGATCCTTAGTGCACTAGGCGACGTAGATGATCGTGTTGAAGGTTTACGCGGTGGTGGTGACGATTATCTGACCAAGCCTTTCTCCTACACTGAGTTACTTGCTCGCCTGGAAGTATTAGTCAGACGCGGGGCAACCAGTGGCTCCGAGAAAGTGACTCACCTGCAAGTTGCCGACCTTGAAATGGATTTGCTAGCCCGCTCTGTCAAACGCGGTAGCGAAAAGATCGACCTCCAACCTCGCGAATTTCGCTTGCTAGAGTACCTGATGAAACATGCAGGCCAAGTGGTGACTCGTACTATGCTATTGGAGCAGGTTTGGGATTATCATTTTGATCCACAAACCAATGTGATCGACGTCCATATCAGCCGCTTACGATCAAAGATCGATAAGGACTTCCCGAAACAACTACTACAAACAGTTCGAGGCGCGGGATACATTCTTAGTGAAGATTCTTAGTCTTCTTCGGACCTCTACCTTTCAATTGGCGATCATGTACATGGTACTGTTCGCCACATCTGTCTTTATCCTGATGGGTTTTATTTATTGGGCTACTGCCGGCTACATGTCGAGCCAAACCGACGAAACTATTGAGGCTGAAATTATAGGCCTTGCTGAGCAATACCAAAGGCAAGGGCTCAACGGTTTAATCAGCGTTATCCGGGAGCGTGTCGCGCGAGACCCAAATGGCAAGGCTATTTACTTATTTACCGCCAGAGACTTTATTAAGCTCGCCGGTAATATAAGTAAGTGGCCTGAAGATGGAGAAGTACAGGAGGGCTGGCTAAACTTCACCCTTGGCGAGAATCTAGGGTGGCCAGGTGAAGAATCCCGGCCTGCTCGTGCCCGTGTATTCATCGTGCCTGGTGGACTAAGGCTGCTTGTTGGCCGCGATGTAAATGAATTTATGGCCGTTAAGCAACTCGTCGAACGTGCGATAAACTTTGGCATGGGAATTACCTTCGCTCTGGCGATGCTTGGCGGCATTATGATGAGCCGTAGTACAGCAAAAAGGGTTGAGCTAATTAACCAAACCAGCCAGCGGATTATGCAAGGGAATCTTTCTATTCGTATCCCGGACCGTGGCACCAATGACGATTTTGACCAACTCGCACGTAATCTAAATGAAATGCTCGACCGAATCGTTCAATTAATGGAAGGCATTCGTCATATTTCAGACAATATTGCTCACGACCTGCGAACCCCTCTGACTCGTCTAAGAAACCAGTTAGAAAATACACTGATCAGTGTAGAGCGCGACCAAGACAGACAACAGGTCGCCAATGCAGTCGCGGAAGCTGACCAACTACTCGCTACCTTCAATGCCCTATTACGTATTGCTCGCCTTGAGGTGGGTAGTAAGTCTTCAAATTTCCAACCTTTCAATCTAAGTGAACTGGTACAAGATGCTGCCGAGCTATATGAAGCACTTGCCGAAGATAAGAACCAGAAACTTGCGATTTCGATAGAAGAAAACGTTAACCTGAACGGTGATCGAGACCTTCTGTTTCAGACCTTGTGTAACCTGATCGATAACGCAATAAAATACACGCCGGAGAGTGGCTGTATAGATGTATCACTCCACAGCACTCAGAAAGATATATATCTATCAGTTGCTGACTCAGGAATTGGAATTCCAGAAGAGGAAAGGGAGAAAGTATTCCAACGCTTTTATCGCGTTGCCAAGAGCAGGTCTTTGCCAGGTAATGGTTTAGGTTTAAGCCTGGTACTCGCTGTGATGGATATCCACCACAGTAAAGTTATCTTAAATGATAATGACCCAGGCCTAAAAGTGGAGCTGGTTTTCCCACGAAGTACTAAGCTTCTATCAGGCAGTAAAGATAAAGAACTTAATTAGAACTGCGCTCTAACACGATCAATCGTATATTTAGCCGGAAATACAGCCAGGTTCTTAGCACTAATAAAAAGCTTCTCAGTGTTATCTACAATGCTTTCAACTTTTGCTTTGCTAACATCTACTTTTGCGTTAAGGCTATCCATTTCACCTTCCAAACGCTTTTGTCCAAACATCAAAAAAGCAATCAAATTATGACGGTTAATCTGGTTTTCAACACCCATAGCATCTAGGTTATAACCTAATGCATCAATTTGTGATAAAGCACTTTCAGCAAGTTCATTCAATTTTTTCTGTGCTTTCATTGTCTTCTCCAATATGCTTTTATTAAATATACCTTCTGAAAAGCAGGACCTTACTACACCTACTCTTCTAGTTCTTGGCGCTAAGGGTACTTAGATAGTTTAGGTACTTCAACCTAGTTTTATACGACAAAAGATGTGAATACTAAATGGGACGTTACAGACCACCGCAAAAGCCTGGATCAAAATACATTACACCTGAAGGCGAAAAGAAGCTAAAGGATGAGCTAAATTATTTATGGAAAACAAAGCGTCCTCAAGTCACCCAAGCAGTTTCTGAAGCTGCTGCACAAGGTGACCGTTCTGAAAATGCCGAGTATATTTATGGAAAAAAGCAGCTTAGGGAAATAGATAGTCGTGTTCGCTTCCTTAGAAAGCGCCTTGATGACATGGTAGTGGTTGACCGTAAGCCTGACGATTTAACAAGGGTATTTTTCGGTGCCTGGGTCACCCTCGAAAATGACGAAGGAGAAGAGTCTCGTTTTCGCTTAGTCGGCCCAGATGAATTTGACCTTTCAATTGGTTATTTGAGCATCGACTCACCACTGGGGCGCTTGTTACTTAAAAAGCAAATAGATGACGAAGTTGAACTCAATACACCTGATGGCGTGGTCAGCTATGTAGTCGTCAATATCGATTACCTTGATAATGATCACTAGTACCTAGACAGCTTTTGTAAAAACGATAATATATCTGCTTAGATCAAGGAGAGAGCCATGCCTAAAAAATATTTTCATTTTATGCTTTTATGTTTCCTTATACCTTCAATCAGCCTCTCTGAATCACCAGATGAGGATTGGGATGAAGACGAGGATCTTGAATACTTTTTCTCAACCAGGCAAAAATCAACGCTTGAGGATTTTCCACTTCAAGAAATTGGTGGTGAAGAGCTCTCTAA
>NZ_LWGA01000924.1:0-3955 GCF_001635235.1 Oleiphilus sp. HI0117
TTTAACCACACTAAGAGATACGTTCTGTATCTCTATCGAATAAAACTTTTAAGGAAGGTAATAACTAATGAGTGTTTTAGTTGGTAAGCAAGCTCCTGATTTTACAGTATCTGCAGTACTAGGTGACGGTTCTATCGTTGATGAATTTACGTTTTCTGAAGCGACAAAAGGCAAGTATGCCTTGGTGTTCTTTTATCCATTAGATTTTACTTTTGTTTGTCCATCTGAGTTGATTGCTCTGGATCACAGAATGGATGACTTCAAAGCTCGTGGCGTTGAAGTTATTGGTGTTTCTATCGATTCTCACTTCACTCACAACGCTTGGAGAAACACTCCAATCAATGATGGTGGTATTGGTCAGGTAGGTTATACGCTAGCAGCAGACATGAACCACGATATTTGTAAGGCTTATGATGTTGAGTCAGAAGGTGGTGTTGCATTCCGTGGTGCATTTTTGATTGATACTAACGGTACTGTTCGTTCGCAAATCGTTAACGATTTACCGCTTGGTCGTAATATGGACGAATTGATTCGTCTAGTTGACGCGCTTCAATTCCATGAAGAGCATGGCGAGGTTTGTCCTGCAGGTTGGAATAAAGGTGACAAAGGTATGAACGCTTCTCCTGATGGCGTTGCTGCATACTTATCAGAGAATGCCGACAATCTTTAATGGTCGATAAGTCTTTGTAATATGAAAAAGCCCAACATTAAGTTGGGCTTTTTTGTTTTTTAGTGCTCTTGTTTTGAATAAAGTCGTTCAAAGCTCCATACGAGCATTATGGGGATGGTGATAGCTAGCGTTCCCATGCTGTAGTCTGATAAAGAGCGCTCAGTAATTCCATGAATCAAAAGCATGAAAATATCCAGGGTAATCAGCCCGAAAAGAGCGCCAGATATATAGTCGCTATAATCATGGTACCAAGGTGTGGCGTTACTCATTGTTGTTCTACCTTTCTTGTGTTTCAGGCAGTTGCTGTGCCCGATAGTTTTTATTTTTATTGTGACAAAAGCAGAATATCACGGTGTGTTGGTGCTGTAAGAGTATAGTCAGGGCTATCTCTTTGCTGCAAGTATATCTTGCAGGACTTGCTTAGTCTTCAAACCATACCTGATTTTCACCATTTTCTCGGGCTAGATACAGGCGATTGTCAGCATTTTTTAAAAGCTCAATTAAAGAGTTATTGTTGTTCTCGGTTATTCCTGCTGAAACAGTGAAGTTGAAGCTGAACTCATCTATCATAACAATATGGTCTTCAACTAGCTCCCTAAAGCCGTCTACAAGCTTTGCTGCTTGTTCCAGGCTTAGCCCTGCCATAAGTATTGCAACGTCAGAGTCGTTTATTCGAGCGTATTGGAAGCGATTGAATGCCTTTGGTAGCAGGGTGGTTAGATTGCGCATGGTGATATCGGGCGCATCCAGGCCGTGCTTGTCTTGAATGTTATGCATTTGGTCAACAGAGAGTAGAGCAACAGATACTGGGGTGCTCTGGCTTACGGCCTTTTCTAACTCTTTGTTCCCATCAAGAAAGAACTTCTGTTTGTTGGGCAGCCCTGTAACAAAGTCATGGAAGGCGAGATATTTAAGCGTTTGGGAATGCTCAAGGTTTTCGATGTTGTGTAAAATGCGGCAATGAAACTCTTCATGGCTAAAGGGTTTGTTCAAGAAGTCGTTTGCGCCATTTTTTATGAACTTGGCAGTTAGTTTTCCGTCACCTTCACCAGACAAGCCGATTATAACCAGCTCATTCTTGCTCACCTCTTTTCGGATGTTTTTGACCAAGTCAAAGCCGTTCATTCTTGGCATGTTGTAATCGGTAATCAGTAGTTTAATATCTGGGTGTTGTTCAAGGGCCTCTAAAGCCGTGTCGCCATCGTCTGCGGTGTGCACTTGATAAAGGTGTGTCTCAAGTTGCTGTTGAATGTAGCGGCGAGACATTTTGGAGTCGTCTGCTACAAGAATTTTTATATGCTGGTTTTTTTCAAGGCGCTTAATCAGCTTTATGACATACTCGTAAGAGAAGCGGCTTTCTTTTACAACGTAGTCGACGATTCGCTTTTCCAGCATTTTCTCCCTTTTCTCTTCATCGTAATTTCCCGTGAGTACGATGGTGGGGATTTTTTCTGCAATGGTGTAGTCAACGACTTCTCCATCCGGTGCGTCAGGAAGGTTTAGGTCGACCACTGCAACAAGGTACGCATCTGCGCCATTATTTTGAATGTGTTCCTTTGCTTCTGCGAAGGACGTGGCGATGTCAAAAGGGAAGCCAGCATTGCTTTTGTTGATGTGTTTGATGATTTTTACAACAATCGAGCTGTCTTCAACAAGTAAGAATTTTTTCATAGTTGAGGGTACGCTAGTCTGTACATAATAAAAGGGCGCTATATAGAAGCCGTGGGTTTATCTATCAGCTTAGTAGTTCCTCGCATAGTCTCCAGTTTTTAGTCTTCAAAAAGTTTAAATATGGTCACTTTTGACATTCAAATATGTTAGAATCGCGACCTTTATTTTAATAATCAGAATAAACAGGAACGCTGTCCATATGGGTGATCAAGCGAAAGAAATCCTTCCAGTTAATATTGAAGACGAATTGAAGCAGTCGTATCTCGATTATGCGATGAGTGTTATCGTTGGTCGTGCCTTGCCTGATGCGCGTGACGGTCTCAAGCCTGTGCATCGTCGAGTCTTGTTTGCGATGAGCGAACTGGGGAATGACTGGAACAAGGCGTACAAGAAGTCAGCACGTGTCGTCGGTGACGTAATCGGTAAATATCACCCTCATGGTGACTCCGCCGTATACGATACGATTGTACGAATGGCTCAGCCTTTCTCTTTGCGTTACATGCTTGTAGATGGACAGGGTAACTTTGGTTCCATAGATGGTGATAACCCAGCTGCGATGCGATATACCGAAATTCGTATGCAGAAGCTTGCTCATTCGTTGCTTGCTGACTTGGACAAAGAAACAGTCGATTTTGTTCCTAACTATGACGGTACCGAGCAGATACCCGAAGTTATGCCGACTAGAGTTCCTAACCTGTTGGTGAATGGCTCTTCAGGTATCGCTGTTGGTATGGCAACAAATATTCCGCCACACAACCTAACTGAAGTTGTCGGCGCTTGCCTTGCTCTGATGGATAATAGTGATATTACCTGTGAAGAGCTTATGGAAATTATTCCAGGTCCAGATTTTCCAACCGCTGCGATTATTAATGGTCGTGCAGGGATAGTCCAGGCTTACCAGACTGGCCGCGGGAAAATTTATTTAAGAGCGCGCTATGAGGTCGAGACCGATAAGAATGGAAAAGAGCGCATTGTCGTTACAGAAATTCCATATCAGGTTAATAAAGCCCGTTTGATAGAGAAAATAGCCGAGCTTGTTAAAGACAAGAAGATCGAAGGTATTACCGAGCTTCGTGACGAGTCTAATAAAGAAGGTATGCGAATAGTGATCGAACTTCGACGTGGCGAAATGCCTGAAGTGATCATGAACAACCTTTATGCCCAGACTCAACTTGAGAACGTATTTGGTATTAATATGGTTGCTTTGGTTGATGGTGAGCCAAAGACGATCAATCTAAAGCAATCGCTAGAAATATTCGTCAAGCACCGAAGAGAAGTCGTTACTCGTAGAACAGTCTACTTGCTCCGTAAAGCGAGAGAGCGTGGGCATGTGTTGGAAGGTTTAACGGTTGCTTTGGCAAATATCGATCCGGTTATTGAGTTAATCAAGAAGTCACCAAGTTCTGCGGAAGCGAAAGAAAAACTCTTGGCTCAAGCTTGGAGTCCTGGTGATGTGACCGCGATGCTTGCTAGTGCAGGTGAGAATGCCTGTCGCCCAGATGATTTAGAACCACAGTATGGCTTGCGTGATGGTAAATATTACTTATCGCCAACTCAGGCTCAAGAAATTCTGAATATGCGTTTGCACCGTTTGACCGGTTTGGAAACGGAAAA
>NZ_LWGA01000925.1:0-1233 GCF_001635235.1 Oleiphilus sp. HI0117
CGACCGAACGGTGTAGGAAACCTTGCCCAGATATGTACTGACAAATAAGCCTGCTCGACCTCGATCTAGGTTTTCGAGGTAATAGCTCGCAGTTTTAGCATGGTCGATCACGTAGGTTTGTGGGTTGGCGGGGAAGGAGGTAAAGGCGGCTTCGCCTAAATTCCATGGGCCCTTGGTTGTTGTGGCAACTTCAGGATGAAAGTCTTCTAAAAGAGGTAAAACAGTAAAGGCTGTTACGCGCTCGTCATCTATAAAAAGCGTGAGTAAAAACTTTTCGTCGTAGTAATAATTAGCGTTAATATCTTGATTGATAGCGCGGGAGACCTGAGGGCTGCCTAACAGCTCCTCCATATAAGGCACTGTATTACCCACATGTATTTTGGATATCGTTTCATACTCGATATCGTTAGTAAATTCTGAACGAATGGTTTCAACGGTATCACCTAGCACGGTCACCGCTTCGGAGTACTCGCCCAAGGCGATAATGATGGCCAGGAAAGTGAGGAAAGAGCCTTTAAATTTGCTGAAGAAGAGACTTCCCCCGAACATGTGTTGTTCTTTTACTTCTTCTTCCACTTCATCTTCGATTGTATTTTGAAGTTCTTTGCTGAGCTCTTCTTTTAATTCCTGCTTGATTTTTATTCTTTGCTGTTCTTCCATGTTTGTCTCTCTCATTTGGCCGAAGCTGAAAGCCTTAAAAAAACGGCCTAATTTATCGGTACTTAGGAATACGCTTTTTCACTTTGGCTAAGTACTTTCGTGTTTCTTCGTAAGGCAAATGTTCGATTAAGTGATCATAGACTTCTTGGGGTGTAAGGGCGTTTATTTTAGCTAAGGCAGGTTTTAAACGTCGCTTCCCAGTGAAGGCTTTCGCTACATTACCTGCGCCTGTGTTATAGGCGGCAATACTACAATAAAGTCGACTCAGCTCATTTTTGATACCTTTAAGGTAGCGATAGTACAGAATATTTAAATAGGTCGTACCCACTTCAATATTTTTGTCAGAGGTATAGAGATATGAAGGCGAGAGTATTTTTGCCTTGCCAAATAATTGTTGAGTTGCGTCTTGCCCTGCTGAGCTTGGAACAATCTGCATTAGACCATAGGCCGGAATCGGGGAGCGAGCCATCGGGTTGAATGCAGATTCGGTTTCAATAATGGCGTAGACCAGTGCGTCTTCGATTTTTGACTTTGCCGCAAACTTGCTCACGTCACTCGATAACATTTTTGCCT
>NZ_LWGA01000926.1:0-5722 GCF_001635235.1 Oleiphilus sp. HI0117
GTTGAGTTATGACACTCAGAGCAATGGTGTTCGAATAGGTCTTTTCCTGACGCTAGGTCTGGGTGGTTGTGCTGGTCATTGCCACACCCAACTAAGAAGATACATAACAAGGTGATTGTATAAACGATAGGCATATTTAATATCCTTTCATGTTCTAAACCGGACAATTAACGTATTGAATTAGCAAATAATTCCTTGTACTGATCCATTTAAGCATTACAAAAATAAATAGCTATACTTAATTCTGTCTATATAAATTTAACCAAACCTAATCTCACCTATAATTATATCAATCACTAAATAATGTTCAAAAATAAAGCTAAGGCTGACTAATGACCAATATCTCGCAGTACTTACAGTACATGATTAAAAAGCAAGCCTCGGATTTGTTTTTTAGCGCGGGCTTTCCTGTCTTAGTAAAAATACAAGGTGTTTGTAGTGCGATTAATAAAGACACGGCTTTAACATCAGCCCAAACCAAAGAGCTTGCTTATTCTCTGATGAATGATCAGCAAATTAAGAATTTTGATGAGAATCTGAGCACTAGCGTTGGTATTTCCGTTCCTAACTTGGGGCGATTTCGCCTGAGTGTTTTTAGGCAACGCGGTTCTGTTGCGATGGTGATTCGTTGTATTAAAACCTCACCGCCAACTCTAGAAGAGCTAAGGTTACCAGAAGATCTGGGTGAGTTTATGTTTGAGAAACGCGGGCTGGTTCTGGTTGCTGGCGCCACCGGCTCAGGTAAATCTTCAACGCTAGCAGCAATGATCGATTTTCGAAACAAGCATTCAACAGGACATATTCTGACTATAGAAGACCCAATTGAATACTTATTCTCTTACAAAAAATCAATTGTTAATCAACGGGAAATCTCGATCGATGCCAAGAGTTATTCAGATGCTTTGAAAAGTGCAATGCGTGAAGCTCCAGATGTAATCATGATTGGGGAGATAAGAGATACCGACACAATGAAACAGGCGATCGTATATTCTGAAACAGGTCATTTATGTTTAGCCACTATTCATGCCAGCAATGCCGTTGAAACATTGGATCGAGTTATTAACTTTTTCCCTCCAGATGACCGGGGACAAATATTGATTGATCTATCAAGAAACCTTCATTCTGTTGTTTGCCAGCGACTTGTAAAAAGTAAGGATGGTTCATTAACTCCAGCATTAGAAATATTGCGAAATTCTCCTTACTTTGGTGAGTTGATTCAGAAAGGAAAAATTGGAGAGTTAACTGAAGCATTTGAGAGAGACATGGATCAAAATGTTGTTACTTTCGATGAATCTCTAATTAAACTCTATAAAGAAGGGAAAATCTCAGCGGAAGAAGCTATTAACAACGCAGATTCGAAACATAATGTCCAAGTGAAAATCCGCCTTAAAGACGACCCCAGTGCGGCCTCTGAAGGTTGGCAAATAAAAAGCTAATGTGCAAATGTCGGTATCATGCCAAATCATTTCTTACTGGAAAATAGATCTTTTTACCTTCTTTCTGAATTATTAGGACGAGTTTATTGAAAACAAATATTCGAAGCCGGATTATTATAGCCGTTGTTGTGTGTCTGGTATTAATTTCCGCGACACTAGCCTACGTTTTATTTGAGCAATCTAGGATAGATAAGAAGTTTTTGTTGGTAGACAAAATTATTAGCCATACTGGAATAGTCGATCAAGCACAAACTGTGTTTGTATCCCTATTAGCCGAACAACGGGCTTCTATTCGAGTCAAAAAAGAAGGTTCACAGTTCAGTAATCTTATTGACGAGCTAAACGCTCTCTTGGAAACAATTGAGCATAAACCCATATTAGCTGAAAAAGAACAATTTCTGTTGAAACGAGTTAGAAGTGACATTGCTCGCTTATCTAGCCTGAGCTCGAACCTATTAGTTTTAGCGGGTTCTACCGAAACTAGCGGGAAAAACAGCTTGTTGAGTGAGTTCGATGCATTAGGCCAGAAAATCACCACACAGCTAGACCAGATTCATATTTTTCTTGACCATGAATTAGAAAAAGCTTTTCATGAAGCATCTGAGATGCGTTATGGCGCACAAAAAAGCGTTGTCATTAGCGGCACGCTTCTCGTCTTTTTCCTTGTCTTTTTTAGCTTCCAGCTAGTTCGTTCGATTACACGTCCCATTAACGACCTGGTTAAGGCGACTCAGAGGCTTAAAAGCTCAGAATGGGATTATCGAGTCAATTTAGATACCGGGGACGAATTGGAGGAACTTGCTGACAGTTTCAACAGCATGGCTGAACAGCTTTCCCATCAACACCTAAGCCTCAAAGACCAACTGGATAGACACAGTATTCAGCTAAAGGAACGTTCTTTAGACCTTGAGATACTTTTATTGGCAAGCGCTGAACTCTCGTCCGAGTTAGATATTGAGCAGTTGCTAAAGCTTATGGCGCAGAAACTAACAAGTACACTGAAAGTAACCTATTGCCGTATTGCTCTAAAAGATAGTGAGCATGCAGGCCCTGTAATTCGCGCAGCCTATCCCATCAGGATGCTAGATTGGGAGCCTGGCATTGGAAACGAGTTAGACGTAAAATATTGTCCTGACTTACAGAAGGCTTTTGACACTGGACGATACGTATCAGTTTCTAATACAGAAATGTTTGATCGGAGACATAAAGTTGAGTTGGAACAAATTTTCACTTCTGAAACACATTCCGGTTTAATCTTTCCCTTAGTTATTAAAGGACGCTCAGAGGGTGCTATTATTTTGGGTGAGTCAAGAGTGTGGGACCGGGAACCTTTTTCTCAAGAAAAAATCGCCCTCTGCCAGACGCTAATCAACCAGTCTGTTATAGCGATCGAAAATGCAGAAAACTATGTGTCTTTGCATTCAATGTTTTTGGATACAACCTCTGCCTTGAGTTCTGCAATTGATGCTAAGTCTCACTGGACTAAGGGGCATTCGGAGCGCATGACAGCTCTGGCATTACGTATTGGACGGAAATTATCACTTGATTCCGAATCATTAAACCTTCTCAAGGTGGGCTGCATTCTCCATGATATTGGGAAAATCGGTACCTATGAGCAGATTCTAAACAAGGCTGAGCCACTTACGGATAGTGAACTTGAAATCATTCGTCAACATCCAGTAAAGGGGGAGCTTATTCTTAAACCAATCCATAAGTTTAAAGCGATTCTACCTATAGTAAGAAGTCATCATGAAAAATATGATGGAACAGGCTACCCAGATGGATTAAAGGGCGAAGATATTCCGATTCTCGCCCGTATTGCAGCGCTCGCAGATACATACGATGCGATGACCGCTGATAGACCTTATAGAAAGGGTTGTAGCCGCTTAGAAGCTATTGCTGAAATTAAGCGCTGCTCAGGGACGCAGTTTGACCCAAGTATTGCTGGCGTATTTATTGAGATATTGAAAGATGAGTATTCATAGTTAAAAACATGTTCTTCTATCCTTACCAATCAAGCCGTGCTGGAAACACAAGTATCTAAAACTTAATGCTGACTTACACGCGCACAGTTAGAACGACTCTAGTTTCTCAAGTACAAGGTCTCTTAAACGCTTGTCGCCACTCGCTAGATAAAGCGCTCGCTGGTACATGCTTTTTGCTTTGTCATCTCCTCCCATTAAACGATATAAATCACCGTACTTGATAAATACCTCTGGGTTGTTTGGGGCGACCCGTATGGCTTGTTCGTATATTCGTTGGGCGCGTAGCCATTGTTGAGAGTTTTTTGCTTTTTCGGCTTTAGCAAGTAGAACGCTTAATATATTGCTTTCTACCTTGTTTATTTCTTTTACTTCTACATCTTGATTTTTGGCTGCATCACTATCGACAGTTATGCTTTTTTCCTCTGGTGTTACAGCTTTATTAAGTATGCTGTGAGGCTTGGATGTGATCGGTGAGTCGGCCTTTGAACTCGGTGTTACGGGGACAATGTTAGGCTTAGTCTGTGTGTTGAGTGAAGAACAAGCGCTCAGTAGGAGAACTGTACTGAGCACTAAAGCCAGAGGAGATGCCTTTAATAAATAACTGAGGCCTTCTAAAACCATGATTTTAACCACCCTTTCACCGATGAATAACCATTTTTACATGCTTGATATTCAGATGTATCTGGTTCACCCCAGACAGGAAGGTCTATAGCGCCCTTGCATCGTTCATCGGTGAGGTGAGCCGTGTTTTGATCAAACCAATGGTACTGGATGTTAGCAGGAGCTTCCATACTCAAGGGATATTGAGGGATGCGGCGAATAAAGTCGCTCCATAGCTGCAGGGCACCGCTGCTGCCGGTTAGGTGTGTTTCTTTATTGTCATCGCGGCCGAGCCAAAAGGTTGCTAGGTAATCTCCCGAGTAGCCTGAGAACCAACTATCCCGATTATCGTTAGTGGTGCCGGTTTTACCCGCAACCACCAGTTGCTCTGGTAGTTGTTTGTATGCAGAGCGCCCGGTGCCGGTTTGCATGGTCTTTACTAGTGCTTCTTGTAATAAATAAATCGCCTCGGGTGCAACTACTTGACTAAGCTTGAAAGGGTAGCGGGTTAAAGTTTCACCTTGTGCGTTGGTGACCTCGCGAATTCCTCTTAAGGGCATGTTGAAGCCATTACTGGCGATAGTTTGGTAGAGCTGCGTCACTTCAAGCGGTGACAATGATTGAGATCCTAGGAATAGAGAAGGGTAGGGCGTGAGCTCTCTTTTGACACCTAAACGCCTGAGCATGTCATGCACTGTGTCAATTCCTAGCTCTAAACCTAAGCGGGCACTTGCCAGATTGTAGGATTTAGCAAGCGCTAGATATAAGGGGACTTCTCCATGGCTTTCGTGATCAAAGTTCTGCGGCGCCCAGATTTGCCCATCTTCAAACTCTATTTTGAATGCCTGATCTGATACCAGCGTGCTGAGTTGATATTGTGAGGGTTTTTCCAGTGCGCTAAGGAATATTGACGGTTTAATGAGCGAGCCGATAGGTCTTCTTGCATCAAGAGCACGGTTAAAACCGCGGTATCGTGCTTTTCTGTCCCCAGCCATGGCGAGTATTTCCCCGGTGCCGGTTGCGGTGACCACGGCGCCTACTTGAAGCGTTCCTGTCTGTTTCACTGATTCGAGTGTTGGAAGTTTGCTGGCGATTGTATTCTCTAGCTGGTGCTGGAGCTGGGGGTCTAGACTGGTATATATCTTTAGCCCTTCAGTGCGTAGGTCGTCTTCATGGTAATCTTTTCCCAGCTGACGCTTTACCATGTCCATAAATGCCGGGTAGGGATTAGTCTGTAGAGTCGGCTTATCGATAACGTTTAATGTGTGAGTGATCGCCTCTTGATAGCGTTGATCGTCAAGGAGGTTCTCCTTGTTCAGAAGAGACAAAACCAGGTTGCGTCGTTTTAGTGCTCGTTCAGGAAAACGGCGAGGATTATAATAGGACGGGCCTTTGATCATGGCGACAAGTAGAGCGTGTTCGGAGATAGAGCAGGCACGTAAATCCTTGCCAAAGTAGTAGAGGCTGGCCGCTGCAAACCCGTGGATAGCGAGTGAGCCAGATTGACCGAGAAAGACATCATTCATGTAAGTTTCTAGGATGGACTGCTTGTCATAATGGGCTTCCAGCATCAGAGACATCAGTGCTTCATTTACCTTTCGGCTAAGTGATCGCTCTCGACTGAGATAAAAATTCTTGACCAATTGTTGGGTAAGCGTGCTGCCACCTTGAACAACTCTGCCCGCTTTCAGGTTTGCCCAT
>NZ_LWGA01000927.1:0-1568 GCF_001635235.1 Oleiphilus sp. HI0117
TGAAGTTTATGGCAATACAGAAGGCTGGGTAAAAGAGCACTTTAACTTTTCTCCTAGTACGCCTTATGCCGTTTCAAGAGCTGCTTGTGATTTGCACTTAATGAGCTTTTTCAATGCTTACGACTTCCCGGTTGTGTTTACACGAACTGCAAATGTTTACGGACCGGGCCAGCAACTCTATCGAATTCTCCCAAGGGCTTTGTTATTTGCCAAAACAGGGCAGCGTATGCAGCTTCATGGCGGGGGGCATTCGGTTAGATCGTTTATACATATAAAAGATGCCTCTGACGCTACCTTGCGTATTCTTCTTAATGGAGACCCAGGCTCGACCTACCACATATCAACTCGTGAAACAGTTTCCATACGGGAGCTTGTTGAACGTGTCGGTGATGTGACAAAAGTTTCTTTTGAAGACTTTGTTGATGTTACAGAAGACCGTTTAGGAAAAGATCAGGCATATTTACTTGATAGTACTAAAGTTCGTAAGCAATTTTCTTGGGCCGATAAAATTACTTTGGACGATGGCATTAACGAAACATTGCAATGGGTCGAACAGAACTTAGAAGTCTTGCTGACGCTTCCTCACAACTACCAACATAAAGCGTAAATAATGAATATACTAATTACTGGCGGCTGCGGCTATATCGGCAGCGTTCTTACACCCCAACTTCTTAGCGATGGACATCATGTAACCGTCGTCGATACCCAGTGGTTTGGTAATTTTTTAGAGCCTCATGAGCGACTTACAGTAGTAAAAGAAGATATTCGGAATATAGACGCTATTCCGCTTGAAGGTATCGAAACGATTGTCCATCTTGCTAATATTGCAAATGACCCAGGGGTTGAATTAAATCCTACTCTATCCTGGGAGGTTAATGTTCTTGGCGCGCAGCTGCTTGCAGATAGGGCGGTTAGAGCTGGTGTAAAACATATGCTCTATGGTAGTTCTGGCAGTGTATATGGCATTAAAGATGAGCCTCAGGTCACCGAAGATTTACCTCTTGTTCCCATCACTGTATATAACAAAACCAAAATGGTAGCAGAGCGAATTATGCTTAGTTATAGCGATAAGATGCAGGTGCATAATATAAGGCCTGCTACTGTGTGTGGCTGGTCTCCACGTATGCGCTTAGATGTAAGTGTAAATATGTTAACACTACAAGCTGTTAAAAATGGCAAGATAACTGTTTTTGGTGGCAAGCAAACTCGTCCGAATATTCATATTCAAGACATGGCAGGCGTTTACCGGCACTTTATTGCCCATCCTCATTTACCTAGCGGTAACTACAATGCTGGCTTTGAAAATATTTCTATTCTTGATATTGCAACAAGAGTCAAAGATAAAATCTCTTCCGAAATCATTGTTACTGAATCAAATGACCCTCGCTCATATCGTCAAAACTCAGAGAAACTGCTAGCAACGGGTTTTTCTCCCAAGTTTAAAATCGATGATGCCATACGCGAAGTGGAAGAAAAGTACATATCTGGCGAGCTAAAAGATAATGACAATTGCTACACTGTAAAATGGATGAAACATCTGGGGTTGGTGGGTTAAGTGTTAGCTATTG
>NZ_LWGA01000928.1:0-2993 GCF_001635235.1 Oleiphilus sp. HI0117
GATACGTATGAATTTCCAAGACAATATGGGACAAGGCTCAGGCATTATTACTAATAGTGGTCTCGTGCCAATGGTTATAGAGCAAACTGCACGAGGAGAGCGATCTTTCGATATCTATTCGCGTCTACTAAAAGAGCGCGTTATTTTTATGGTTGGTCAGGTTGAAGATCACATGGCTAACCTTGTTGTTGCTCAGCTGTTGTTTTTGGAATCTGAGAATCCTGACAAAGATATTCACCTCTACATCAATTCACCTGGTGGCTCAGTTACTGCGGGTATGTCTATCTATGACACAATGCAGTTTATCAAGCCGGATGTTTCTACGTTATGTATTGGTCAGGCGTGTAGTATGGGCGCATTGTTGTTGACGGGTGGTGCTCAAGGTAAGCGTCATTGTCTTCCTCATTCGCGAATGATGATTCACCAACCTTTAGGTGGTTATCAGGGGCAGGCGACTGATATTGAGATTCATACTAAAGAAATTCTAACGATTCGTGATAAGCTGAATAAAATTATGGCTGAACATACAGGCCGTGATATCGAAGAAGTTGCTCAAGATACAGATCGTGACAATTTTATGGATGGTGCTGAGGCAGTAGAATATGGTTTAATTGACTCAGTGATTGAAAAGCGTCCGTCGGCAGAGTAGTAGTGAGGGGCACTTGCCTGGGAAGATAGAGCTTAAGCTGCTCGAATAGGACTTCTCAGGCGATTAAATGAATATCGCGCAGCGGTAAGAGCCGCTTCATTGCGCGCAGGCGTTCGAAGAGGCGCTTTGTACAGTAAGTAGGAAATCTGATGACCGATGAAAAAAACGGTAAGGGCGGAGATAACGGTAAATTACTTTACTGCTCCTTTTGTGGCAAAAGTCAGCATGAAGTGAGAAAACTGATTGCAGGCCCATCTGTCTTTATCTGTGATGAATGTGTAGACCTCTGTAACGATATTATTCGTGAAGAGGTGCAGGAGACAGCTTCTGAGGAAGCTAGTGATAGACTACCTGTACCGCAAGAAATTAAAGAAACGCTTGACGACTATGTGATTGGGCAGGAGAGGGCTAAAGTAGTTCTTTCTGTTGCTGTTTATAACCATTATAAGCGTCTGAAGTTCGACAATGCTAAGTCTGACATTGAGCTGGGCAAGAGTAATATCTTGCTGATTGGCCCAACGGGTAGTGGTAAAACGCTATTGGCCGAGACGCTAGCGCGCTTATTGAATGTTCCATTTACGATTGCTGATGCAACCACGCTGACAGAAGCCGGTTACGTTGGTGAAGACGTCGAGAACATTATTCAGAAGCTTCTGCAAAAGTGCGATTACGACGTAGAGAAAGCGCAGCGCGGAATTGTTTATATTGATGAAATCGACAAGATTTCTCGTAAGTCTGATAACCCTTCAATTACACGAGATGTGTCAGGTGAAGGTGTGCAACAGGCTTTGCTTAAGTTGATCGAAGGTACGGTTGCTTCGGTTCCTCCTCAGGGTGGGCGTAAGCATCCTCAGCAAGAGTTCTTGCAGGTTGATACAACTAATATGCTGTTTATCTGTGGCGGTGCCTTTGCAGGCCTGGATAAGGTTATTGCTGATCGTTCTGAGAAGAGTGGAATTGGCTTTGGTGCATCGGTTAAGAGTAAGGATGCAGAGCGTAAGGTTGGTGAGACGCTAAAAGAAGTCGAAACCGAAGACTTGGTTAAGTATGGTTTGATTCCTGAGTTTGTTGGTCGTTTGCCGGTGATTGCAACGCTAAACGAGCTTGATGAAGCTGCGTTAATGCAAATTTTGACAGAGCCTAAGAACTCGCTCTCTAAGCAATATCAAAAGCTTTTTGAAATGGAAGGCGTTGAAATTGATTTTAGGGAAGAGGCGCTTCGAGCTGTTGCCAACAAGGCAATGGAAAGAAAGACTGGTGCTCGTGGCTTAAGATCGATTTTGGAGAATGTTTTACTCGATACTATGTATCACATTCCATCCGAGTCGGGCATAAGCAAGGTTGTTATTGATGAAAATACCATCAATGGTGAGTCTGAACCGATCAAGATTTACGATAATGGTGAACAGGCAAAAGCCTTGCCTGACAGCTAAGTTCGACTAAAATCGATAAAACCATGTCCATGAAGGTGGGCATGGTTTTTTTTTACCTGGCTGATATGGAAAAGTTCTAATATTCTCGCCCGGTTTGTCTTGTATTTAAAAAATATAGCCCCACTTATGAGTCAAAGCATCTATTTGTGATTGAGGAATTGTATGTCTGATCAAGATAAAAGCACGGAATCAGAAAGCGTTGAAAAAGATATCGTGATAACTGCGCCGGAAGGCCATATCCCCATGTTGCCCTTGAGGGATGTCGTTGTCTTTCCGCATATGGTGATTCCTCTTTTCGTTGGTAGAGAAAAGTCTATTATGGCGCTTGAAGCGGCCATGGCTTCTGACAAGAAGCTTCTCTTACTCACACAAAAAACTGCCATCGAAGACGATCCGTCAATCGATGAATTATATTCCGTTGGTACGGTTGCAAATATATTGCAAATGTTAAAGCTGCCCGATGGTACGGTTAAAGTGCTGATCGAAGGTGAGTACCGAGTCAGTGTGGATCGGGTTGCTTCAGAAGAGTTCTTGTCAGCAAAAACGAGTGAGCTGGAAGAGTCTCATCCAGAGCAGTCTGAGTTTCAGGGGCTTGTGCAAACCTTAATGTCTCAGTTTGAAAAGCTGAGTAAGGTGAGTAAAAAAATTCCTGCTGAAATCGTCTCGTCGTTAACGAATATTTCTGACCCTATTAGGTTGATCGATACCGTTGCTGCTCATTTGGAACTCAAAATAGCCGATAAGCAGGATGTTCTGGAAGAGTTGAATGTCGGGCAGCGTGCAGAAATGTTGTTAGCTGTTATCGAAGGCGAGCTTGATCTGATTCAGGTCGAGAAGCGCATTCGTGGTCGTGTTAAGAAGCAAATGGAAAAGAGTCAGCGCGAGTACTACCTGAATGAGCAAATGAAAGC
>NZ_LWGA01000929.1:0-4594 GCF_001635235.1 Oleiphilus sp. HI0117
CTTTACAAATTAAACATTTATTGCACTTTTTTTAAGTAATTGTTTAAAGGTGAGATTTGCTACTAGAAAAATACTACTTGGTTGTTGTGCGTGATTTGGTGTTTTATCTATCTTAAAGTCGGTAGAATGGGCGAGTTCATGATGTGCGCATGGTAATGTGTTTGTTTGAACCTAAAACGTATTGCCTGCAGGGCAAGCGCACTGAATTTAGTATTAAAACTGTTACCTTGAAAGGCCTTTTTGCGGTGATGCTAGACAAGAATAAAATACCCCGTGTAATCGCGATCACTGGCGGAAAAGGTGGTGTAGGTAAGACGAGTGTTTCAATTAATCTGGCGATTGCTTTGTCAAAAAGCGGCTCCAAAGTGTGCTTGCTAGATGGTGATACCGGCTTAGCTAATACCAATATCATGTTGGGGCTCTATCCCGCCTATACGCTGGAGCATTTGTTCACGGGTGAAAAGTCGATTCAGGATATCGTGCTCGAAGGGCCCGAGGGTATCCAGGTCATTCCAGGAGCATCGGGTTTCGCTCAGTGTGTTGAGTTGGATGTCGGGCAGCAACAAAGGCTGGTGACTTCTATTCGTGCAATTGAGCCTCATTATGACTATATGATGGTCGACACAGCCGCGGGTATTTCTCCAACCGTTCTTCATTTTATTGCCGCGTCTCAAGTTGCTGTCGTTGTGGTGACCCCCGAGCCAACCTCTTTAACTGATGCGTTCTCTCTGCTTAAGGTGCTCAAACGCCGCGGTTATCGGCGAAAGGTTCAGATTGTTGTCAATATGGTCTCTAATGCGGCGCAAGCTAAGAAGGTCTTTCAGCGCTTTTCACAAGCCGTTAGTAAGTATCTGGACCTGAATACAGAATACCTGGGCTCGGTATGGATGGATGAAAGCATGCGAGCGGCAGTCAGCTTGCAGCGTCCTGTTGCGCTTTATCCTAAAACCGATCCTTCCGCTCGTTGTTTTTATCGCTTAGCAGAAAAAATAGATGACCTGTTTAGCCAGACAGGCGTTCCGCGTTTGGCCTTTAGCGCCTATTGGCAAAAAGTAGTAGAGCGACAAGTCGCTCGCCCACAGAAAAGCATCGCGGCCAAACAAGCGGCTTCGACAAGAAAAACGACGTCTCTTCATAAACCGGGCTCTTTTGATAAGCTGCGTGAGCAAATGGCAAGCTTTAGCTCGGCAGGAGAGCAATCCCAGGGGAATAAAAGAGCGGTCTCGAGTTATGAACAAACCTTGCTTGACCAAGTTCGGGAAGCTCAAGGCGACTTGTCTCCTGAATCAGAGATCCATGTTGAAGACAATGCTTTGGATTCCGGCGTTGAAGCTAGCGTTGAACGTTATGTTGAGCAAAAAGCAGAGCTAGTAGAGGAGCCGCTATCAGAGCATTCTGAAGATGCATGGGTCGATCTACGGCTTCGTTTAAATAACTTCTTTAGCGATAAAAATACAACACCCGAACAGATGGTGACTTTGTTGTCTGGGTGTATTTACAGTTTTGGTGATCGTCTGGGCAATGCAGCAGTTGACCTTCTTCATAGCTTGCTGCATTCTCTGGATCCTGATCAGTTGAGTGAAGAACAAAAACAATTGTTATTGTCTGATTATGAACGCATCGGTTTGGATGAATACCGCCAGTCGATAAAGCTCAGACAATCCAAAGCCCGTTATGACGCTTCTGGTTTTGGTGATCAACAAGTTCTAGCGCGAGCAATTCGCTCCTCAGCTGAAGATATACCACTGGAAAGTTTATTAGAATCAATCAAGTATGCGTCTTTAGTCGACTCTTCCGGTGACTCATAAAGAATAAAAAGAGACTCTGAATAGTGAGGCTCTACAAGGACCGGAGACATCTCATGAGTAATCAAAAAGTTTATCCCATTCACGCGCAGGCTAAAGCCCGCACTAATATCGATCAAGACCGTTATCAAGCGCTTTATCAGCAGTCGCAGGATGACAATGAATCGTTCTGGGCAGAGCAGGGAAAGCGCCTTGAATGGATCAAACCTTATTCCCAGGTAAAAGATGTATCGTTTTCTTCTAATGATTTGCATATTCGCTGGTATTACGACGGTGTCTTGAATGCTTCGGTAAATTGTCTAGATCGCCACTTGGCTGAGCGTGGTGAACAGACTGCAGTTATCTTTGAGGGAGATGAGCTAGATTCTTCTAAGCATATTTCCTATCGAGAGCTGTACGAAGAAACGTGTAAGTTTGCCAACGCCATGCGACAAACAGGTGTAAAAAAGGGCGACATTGTCACTATCTATATGCCTAATGTTCCTGAAACCGCTGTAGCGATGTTGGCCTGTGCTCGTATTGGTGCCATTCATTCTGTTGTGTTTGGTGGTTTTTCTCCTGAAGCCTTGGCTGCTCGTATCGCTGACGGTGCAGCGAAATGGGTCGTGACGGCTGATGAAGGCGTACGTGGTGCCAAAGCGATTCCTCTAAAGAAAAATGTCGATGCAGCGATTGAAACCGATGCGGTCACGACGGTTGAAAATGTCTTTGTGTTAAAACGCACCGGCAATGATGTTAATTGGGTCGAGGGTCGAGACCTTTGGTATCATGAACTTTTGGCAGGTGCTTCGAGTGAGTGTGAACCTGAGCCAATGAATGCCGAAGACCCGCTCTTTATGCTTTATACCTCTGGTTCGACGGGTAAGCCTAAAGGTGTTCTTCATACGACTGGCGGTTACATGGTCTATGCCTCGCTGACGCATGAAGTTGTTTTTGATTATCAGGAAAATGATGTTTACTGGTGTACAGCTGATTTTGGTTGGATCACCGGCCACACTTACATGCTTTATGGGCCGCTAGCGAATGGTGCTGTGAATGTTATGTATGAAGGTGTGCCGAACTACCCTGATTTTTCGCGTTTTTGGCAGATTGTTGAAAAGCATAAGATTAACGTTATCTACACTGCGCCGACCGCAATTCGAGCCTTGATGGCAGAAGGCGATGCCTATGTTGAAAAATGCGACCTATCAAGCTTGCGTTTGCTGGGAAGCGTGGGTGAACCAATCAACCCAGAAGCCTGGGACTGGTATCACCGTGTAGTAGGTAAAGAAAAGTGCCCGATTGTCGATACTTGGTGGCAGACCGAGACGGGTGGGGTGCTGATTTCTCCTTTGCCTGGCGCCACGGAATTAAAGCCTGGCTCGGCGACACGCCCTCTATTCGGTGTTAAACCTGCGATTGTCGACAATGAAGGCAATATTCTGGAAGGTGCAGCTGAAGGTAATTTAGTTATGCTGGATAGCTGGCCTGGGCAGATGCGTACTGTCTACGGCGACCATGAACGCTTTATCCAGACCTACTTTAGTACCTATGAAGGTATGTACTTCACAGGTGATGGTGCGCGTCGCGATGAAGATGGTTATTACTGGATTACCGGTCGTGTTGATGATGTCTTGAATATTTCGGGGCACAGAATGGGCACCGCTGAAATCGAAAGTGCATTAGTGGCTCACCCAGATGTTGCCGAAGCCGCTGTTGTTGGCTACCCTCACGATATTAAAGGCCAAGGTATTTATGTCTATGTCAGTATGATGCATGACCATGACATTGACCTAAATGACGCGCTCAAAGACACCTTGAAGCAATGGGTGAGAAAAGAGATTGGCCCTGTCGCGACACCGGATATCATCCAGTGGGCACCGGCGTTGCCAAAGACCCGTTCTGGTAAAATCATGCGCCGTATTTTGCGCAAGATAGCCGCGAACGAGCATGATAGCTTGGGGGATATCTCTACCTTGGCCGATCCTTCAGTGGTCGCCAAATTGGTTGATGAACGACTGAACAAGTAAGCAATCAACGCTACTGTAGGCAGAGGGGGAAACCCCTCGCAGAACCAGACCCTTGCTAGCCCGCCAGCGAGCCGTGGAAGGCTCTGCCTACAAGTATGGTTTTTCTCGAATCCGTAGGCAAACGGTTCCACCTCTCGCAGAATCTGCCCCCTTGCTAGCCCTCTAGCGAGCCTGGGACGGCCGCTCTGTCTACAAAACACTCCGCCAGATCCAGCAGTAAAATCGACAGCAATTTCCCTGATATCATTTAGACAACAACTTGGCTCGCTAATTGCGAATCACTCCAGCTACTAAAATTATTAATCTATAAATCAATGACTTATAGAAATGTTGCGCTAGCTTGGTGCAATTCTTGAGTAAATTGCTCAGGTATTGCACGGCATTGGTGCTCATTATTGAGAGAGTGTTTGTTTATGTTGTTTGGTCGAAAAGACAGAAAGCCTATCAAGATAGTAGAAAAACCTGTTAAGGAATGGAAGTACACCACCTGTGGTTATTGCTCGACTGGTTGCTCGATTGAAGTCGGTATCGATGAGGATGGAAAAGCGGTAGGAACCCGTGGTGATACCGGGGCAGATGTAAATCGTGGGAAGCTATGTATTAAAGGTATTTTTGAGCACCAACTATTTGATTCAGAGGGCCGCGGTGGTCAACCTCTGATGCGCGACAAATTCTATCAAGACTTTAAGCCTGCCAGCTGGGACCAAGCGCTCGATAAGACGGCCGCTGAATTCAAGCGAATCCAGGAAAAGTACGGCAAAGATTCTGTCGCTGTCGTCT
>NZ_LWGA01000930.1:0-4892 GCF_001635235.1 Oleiphilus sp. HI0117
ATAGACCTTATGTGGAGGTGCTCATGGCACGTAAAAAAACTCAAGCTTACTCTGAAGAATTCCGAAAAGAAGCAGTGAAACGCTGCGAAAAACCGGGCGTCACTCAAGCTCAAGTTGCTAAAGAACTTGGAATTAGCTCCCAACAAATCGCGAACTGGAAGCGTCAATTTATGCGCTTATCTGATAAACAATTCAACTCTGTTAATGGCGTCGATTACTCAAAAAATGAGAGTGAAGAACTTCGTCGTTTAAGGCGAGAGAATAAACAGCTTCAAGAAGAAATGGATTTCCTAAAAAAGGCTGCGGCGTACTTCGCCAGAAACCAAGAGTGAAGTACGCCATTATCAAAGAGTATGAAGAGCAGCATTCCAAGGCTTTAATGTGCCGGGTTATGCGTGTCTCACGCACTGGTTACGCTAATTGGTGCAAGGGTTCTATCTGTGACCGCGATAAACGTCGACAACTAATGACAGCTAAAGTGTTGGATACCTATGAAGACTTTGAAGCTGGCTGCAGATTCTGGCCCATTCCGATCACTCATTCTGGTTTTAACCGATCATCATTTCTGGAACTTTTCGACCATTGATTCTGGTTTTATTCGATCACTTTTTCTGGATTTCCAGAATCAGTGATCAGATACCAGAATTGATGATCAGATACGCCGGAATACGCAAGCTGGCTATGGATCGAGAAGAATAGCGAAAGAGTTAAACGATCTTGGTTACCCTTGTTCAGAGAATTACATTGCTAACATTATGAAGTCTCAAGGCATTAGGGCGCGTAACGGTAAGGGTTTTAAATACAGCCGCCATAGCCTTACGATGGTAAACGTGTCTGAAAATATTCTATGGCGTGACTTTAACGCTAAACATCCAAATGAAAAGTGGACGACAGATATCACTTATATCTGGGTTAAGGATAAATGGCTTTATCTGGCTACTGTGATGGATTTATATTCACGTTGCATTGTTGGTTGGGCGCTTGATGAAACGATGACTGAGGCGCTCGTGACAAAAGCGCTAAGTGTTGCTCTCGCAAGAAGAAAACCTAAACCTGGCCTTATATTACACTCTGATCGCGGTGTTCAGTATCGCGCACAAGGTTATGTCGACTTTGTCGCGAATAGTCAGCTTAAGCAGAGTATGAGTCGTAAAGGAAACTGTTGGGATAATGCACCGATGGAATCTTTCTTTAGTCGACTAAAAGTTGAATTGATTTATGCAAAGAATTACCAGTCGATGGATGAAGCAAGAACAGGTATATTTACCTACATTGAAGTCTTTTATAATCGAAAGAGAAGACACTCAGCTATAGGGAATATAAGTCCTGTTGAATTTGAAAATCGAACTGCGTTAGTTGCGTAGTTATAACTGTCCACTTTTCGTGGGGCACACCAAACTAAAAGGTACGTTTGATATCCCTGTAGAAGTTTTCGTGTGAACCTAATGCCATCAACTCAAGGGTAAGTACACCTTCGTCATAGCTATAGCCAAGTAACGTAAGTTGCTTAATCATCTTAAATTTATAAACTCTAAGAAATGCAAGATCACCTCGTTTCTGCTCACCTAAAAGTGGGTCTTTAACAAGCTCTTTTACAGCATTATCCAAGTCTTTCTTCTGGTTAGGTTTTAATTTCTTTACTGCTTTTTTAAAAGTTGGCGTTTGTAAAATATTCTCAACTTTAGCCAAAGTCGTAGCGCTCCAACTTACCTGCTTCTTTTTCTGCTTGGGCAATAATGGCTTGCTTTACAAACTCATATGGCAAATCAGGGTTATCTTCCATCATTTCACCAATTTTTGCCCAATGTTCAATCTGCTTTGGTGGCGTCCTATTGTAAGCCTTAGCCATAATGGTGGCTTTTTCAATAAGATCTTGGTCTAATCTTACGCTATTAGTTGCCATAGTTAATGCTCCTGTAACAATCTGCATTAATTGTGGCATATTGCTACAAATAAATAAAGTTATAACCAACGGCTCAAACGGACTCCGTAACAGTCGCACCTTTTTTGTTCCAAAAAAGTCGCCACAGTTACTACGCCGTTTAGCCGGGCGTTGGTATGACTCCCCACGTCAAGCAAACTGCACAAATTCCTGCCGATAGCACGGTCAGAGTTTTTTCTTTTTTAGTCAACTTCTTTTGTTTAAGAAGCATTAGCGCATCAGATGAAGCAGATAATTTCGACGGTTATCATGCTGGTATTCGTGGGTTGCTCTTTTTTTAAAGAACCTATCCGACCTTACTTTTTACGTCGTGGTGTCTGTCTTCAGTCTATGCTCGTGGATCAATGCGATGAAGCTACATTGCCTACCTAACGCCGTCGGTGATTACACCACACTCGTTGCTTGACCCAATGCGCTAACGCTAAACTCATTAAGCTGGTACTCTTGATAAACGTGTTTTTGGGTCGACCTTAAGTAAAATGACTTCTCGTGATATCGACCAGATAAAGGCAATCATTTCACGGGCTATTGCGGTCACGACCACATTGTAATTTTGACCGCGCTTCATAAGCCTCTGATATCGTTTTCACAGCCTTAGTTGCGCTTGCCATGCTTGATCGATAATCTCCTTAGGTAGACCTTCCTGTCTTACCTGCATTTCTTTGGATATTCGTGCGCTATACCGATAGCTGTGCGCTCCCTCAATCAACAGTTTCTGACGCGTCCATTACCGCACTTTGTAATGCTGCCAAGTTTTCGTTTATCGCGACTAGAATGCTCACTCGGGGTGAGCCCGACATAGCTCATTAGCTTTCTAGGCGTATCAAATCGGCTTAGATCACCAAGCTCACACACTACGCCTGTTGCGATGAGGAGGCGTATTCCACGCATCGCTTGTATTGCTTTAACGACAGGGTAGTAGCGCCACTTCTTAACTTGATGAGTGAGCTCGTTGTCGAGTCGTTTTAATCGCTTAGTGCGCTCATCAATAGTCTGAATCATTTCTTGTAAAACGATTTGCTGGCAAGGGTGCGGAAGCACCATTTCGGTTAGCCATCGCATATGTTTTAACGACCAGTTAGCGGTACCTGTATAACGTATATTATTCCTAAGCAGCATCGATTTAAGTTGATGCTTCGCATCGTTTAAATCTCGCATGGCTGCTTCTCGTGCGCGAGATAAGTCACGCACCGCTTCATCTTCGGGTTCAGGTACGTAGATTGGGTCAAGGTCATTGTTCTTCAGTAGTCGAGCGAGTTTCTGAGCGTCTCGTTTATCTGTCTTCACTCGCTCACCAGGTTTCTTGGGGATGAGAGATGGCGCGACTAAGAAACAGCAGTGACCAAGGCTGGTGAGAAGTCGATAAATCCAATAACCACAAGGGCCTGCTTCATAGACAAAGTGAAGTGTCGCATGCGGGTATTTCGATTGTAATTGTCGAGCAAGTTTTACAAAGCCTGCTTTGGTGGACTGAATGCGGCCTAGGTCGATAACTTCTGAGGTACGGTAATCAAGGGTATAAGCGACTTGAGTTTGTTCTTTGTGAGTATCTAAACCAATAAATAGTATGTTATCTTTTTGCATGGTGCTGGCCTCTAATTTATAGCGTAACAACTATAATATGGCTCGGGCTTTGCTAACCCACGAATTGGAGGTCAGCACTCTTTAGTGGGGAGTCATTATGTCTAAATGCAATAAGGGAAGTCGGCAATTGAGTAAAGAACTTTGAGCATTGTTGTTGTATTAGTTGTTTTAATTCTAATCGGGTTATTAGTTAGTCGTATCTTTACGAATCATAGAAACAAAGCTAATACCATTTGCTCTAATTGTGGTCATAACTTTGAGAGTACAACTGGAAAGTTAATTAAAGTATTAAGAGGCCCATCTCCTCTTTAAAATTAAACGAATGAATAAGGAAGTTCAATGAAAGCAAAAGTAGCAGTATTTGGATCATTAAGGTTTCCTCCAGATAATACCGAAAAAGTATTACCACACTTAAATGCTTTAGTTCGTAGCACTCACGAAAATGATGGATGCATTGCGTACGATGTTGCGGAAGATCCATTCGATAAGGGCTTAATTCGTTTTTCAGAGTTGTGGCCGAATCGTGAGAGCTTAAATGATCACCTAAGTGCGCCGCACATTAAACCATGGCGAGAGCAGGCTAAAAAATATGGGTTATCTGAGCGCGTATTTAATTCGTGTGATTTGTTATCAGACTCTGTTGCGGTATAGCCTCTAGTCACATAACCAATTATGCCAGCACCACCCATATAGTGCCTCGAACTGGGCTCTGTGTCGTTACATTTTCTGCTGATCACCTCTTGCCTGCTTTTTAAGCGTTATCGATTTAAGGCTCGTCTAATAAAATCGTCATGATCGTACTTATGTTGTTAGTTAAACCGCCCTCGAATATAGGGTTATGACGTTGATTAGATTCATTTACACCTGTATAGCGAGCTCGCACCGTCTTTTGGTGTGTTGCCTAATTATGCTCTTAGTGGTTTGATTTTTCTTCTGTAAGGCAATGTTTTTATTATTTTTTTCGACTTAGAAAAACTATATGGTGTAAAGTAAAGGTTTGGTATGTTGTCGTTTACGATGTTTTTATAGGAAGTATCTATGGAACCCTTACAAGCTCTTCGACGAATTTTTACAGAAGCTGAGGAACTTGAGTCAGCAGACGAATTGCTGAACCTGATTGTTGCCAGAGTCAAAGATGTAACCGGCTCGGACGTTTGTAGTATCTACCTTCAAGATGAGATACAGAAAGATTGGGTTCTTGTTGCTTCAGAAGGCCTTTCGAATAACGCGATTGGCTCCGTTCGTATGAAAACAGGTGAGGGCCTGGTTGGCTATATTTGTGAGAACCAGACGCTTTTAAATCTAGAGGATGGTTCTCAGAATCGTTACTACAGATACTTTCCGGAAACGGGAGAAGAGCATTTTT